>JAZQEN010000046.1:0-78853 GCA_045539015.1 Candidatus Cryptobacteroides sp. | reverse complement strand
CATAGAACCACACCTTATCAGTACCACCTGCATTGGTCTTTGTGAATACCAAGATTGCCGTAGATACTCCTGCATACGGTTTGAATACACCTGATGGCATTGATATGACTGCCTGCAATCTCTGGTTATCTACAATCTCCTTACGGATTGCCAAGTGTCCTGTACTTGTTCCGAAAAGCACACCATCAGGAACGATAGAAGCACATCTTCCACCCATCTGCAACATTCTTACGAACAGTGCCATGAACAGCAGTTCGGTCTTCTTGGTCTTGGTGATAGCAAGGATAGATTTGCTTACTGCATCATAGTCCAGACTGCCTGCAAACGGTGGGTTCGCAAGACACAAAGTATATTTGTTTTCGTCAGTATTATCGGTTGAGAGACTGTCCTTGTACTCTACATCAGGATTATCCACACCATGAAGCATAAGGTTCATGGCACCGATACGAAGCATTGTTGTATCAGTATCAAATCCATGTAGAAGACCATTCTTGTAATGTTCTGCATTTGCTTTCTGCAACAGTTCTGACTTATAGTGTTCCTGAATATACTTAGCACTTTCCACAATAAATCCCGCACTTCCCATTGCAGGGTCACATATACTATCTTTCAAGGTAGGTTGCATCATTTCAACCATCATCTTGATGATATGTCTTGGGGTACGGAACTGACCATTATTGCCAGATGCTGCCATCTTGCCCAAAACATATTCATATACATCACCCATAGTGTCACGGTTGTTCATATCAAGGGCATCAATACCCTCTACAACCTTAACAAGTGTTCTTGGGTTCTGAATAAGGAATGTTGCGTTAGACATAAATCTGCTGTATGCTGATTCCTTTCCGGTATTGAGGTTCTTGATGAACGAAAATGCATCACGACTGATGATGCGATACATTTCCTCTGCTTCCTTGTTCTTGAAGACTGACCAACGAAGATTGTCATAAGGAACATCCATTCCGGTATCAGGATTCTTCCACATTCCAGACTTGAATGTAGGGTCCTTTACTTCGACACCCATGAACGATGCATTTGCTTCCTTTGTCTTCTGTGCATCATCAAGCATCTTCATAAAGAACAGATAGGTCATCTGCTCCAATATAGTTATAGAATTGGTAATACCTCCTGTCCAGAAAGCATCCCAAATCGCGTCAATGCGACTTTTGATTTCGCCGGTTATCATATTTTGTAGGTTGAATTTTCAAAGATAATAATTTTAACTGACTAAACGAACCTAGTTCAGTATAGATAACTTTCACTACCCCTACTTTGGCACAAGCTTGTGATAATTTTGCGGTGTGGGAGGGGAAATGGGAGGTGAATGGAAAAATTTGATTAATTTTGGGATTGTAACATCAGGAACTATGGTCGGGAAATACAAAGTTGTGACATTGTGCGGCAGCACTAAGTTCAAGGAGCAGTATCTGGAGGCTCAGAAACGCCTCACTCTTGAGGGTAATATCGTGATTTCGGTGGGGCTGTTCGGGCACAGCGGGGATGATGAGGTGTGGACTGAGGGCACCAAAGCGATGCTGGATGACATGCATAAGCGGAAGATCGACATGGCGGACGAGATCTTCGTCATCAACGTCGGCGGATACATCGGTGAGAGCACGCGGAGCGAAATCGCATATGCCAAGTCCCAGGGCATCGGGGTGCGATACTTGGAACAGATTTAATAAACCAAGACTATGAAAATCATCATTACAGGTACAACAGGATATGTCGGGGAGGGCGTGATGCTTTCCTGTCTGGACAATCCTGAGGTGGAGAAGGTGCTCAGCGTGAGCAGAAGGCCGTGCGGGCATTCGCATCCGAAGCTGGAGGAGTATATCGTGCCAGATTTCATGAAACTTGAGGCCGGGGATCCGAAACTGCAGGGGTATGACGCCGTGTTCTTCATCGCTGGCATCAGCAGTGTCGGGCTGAAGGAGGAGCAGTATGTCGGGATAAGCCATGACATCCCGCTGCATTTTGCTGATGTGATCGGGCCGAAGGAGAACATGACGTTCGTATATCTGAGCGGCGCGGGTAACTACAAGAATACCAAGCAGATGTGGGTGCGGGTGAAGAAAAGCACCGAGGATGCGCTGACCGCCATGCCGTTCAAGGGAGCATACAATTTCAGGCCGGCGATAATGTGGAGGTACAAGGGGCAGAAACGCATCCAGACCATGCAGTACTTCTTCTGGGCGATGTACCCGTTCTTCAAGCTCATCAGGATGTGGAATACGATGGATGACGTTGCCAAGGCGATGATTGCCGTGACCAAGGACGGATACCACAAGGCTGCCATCGAATGCAGCGATATCTCAAAGCTGGCGAAATAGTCTGTGCACGGTGGTCAATTTAGCCGACTACCGTGCACGGCGATAAGGCGTATAAGCATGTTAAACCACTATCTTGGTGCATAGTGGTAAGCAAAAATGACCACCGTGCACATAATACCGAATAAGATATGTCAACACTGGAAAGAGCTATAGAGATTGCGGCTGAGGCGCATAAGGGGCAGGTGGACAAGGCCGGAAACGAGTATATAGGGCATCCGCTGCGCGTGATGGAGATGGGAAAGACCCTGGAGGAGAAGATCGTCGGGGTGCTGCATGATGTGGTCGAGGATACGGACTGGACTTTCGAGAGGCTGGAGGCAGAGGGATTCGCTCCGGAGGTCATAGCGGCGCTGAGATGTGTGACGAAGACGTCGGAGAACGAGAACTATGACGACTTCATCGGGCGCGTGAAGAAGAATCCTCTTGCCGCGGCTGTGAAGATCAACGACCTCACGGACAACATGGATATCCGCAGGCTCCCCTATCTGAGCGACAAGGATGTGAAGCGCCTGAAGAAGTATCTGAAGGCCTACAAGCGGCTTACCGGTGAGCCGGTGTATTCCGTATTTGCAGCACGGCAGGAGCATCCTAACGCATACGAGCCGTGGAGTGCCGAGACTGATGCCGAGCTGGCAAGGATGTGGGAGGAAGGCATATCTGTACATGAGATAGCAGAACACTTCGGGAGGAAGCAGAGCGCAATAATAACACGAATGAAAAAATTGGGACTATGACAAAGATTTATGTAATGGAAAGCTGTCCAGACTGCAGCGAGGCAAAGAAACTGTTTGCCGGGAATCCGGATTATGAACTGATAGACATCGGCAGGCAGGCAAGAAACCTGAAGGAATTTCTTGCACTTCGTGACAACCATCCTGCATTTGCCAAAGTGAGAGAACGCGGAACGATAGGCATACCATGTTTCGTCAAGGAAGATGGTTCGGTGGCTATATCGCTTAAGCATTTCCTCAGCAGACAGGATTTAGAGCCAGCTGAACAGTCTGTCACAGATCCGGCAGCAGGGACGGCAGTTGAGCAGGCGCCCGAGTTCAGCGAAGGTGCAGCATGCAGTCTTGACGGCTCAGGATGCTGATACACACGGTCGGGGTGCCGACACACTCTGGATGCTGACATACAGTCGGGGTGCTTATATACACGATCTGAGTGCAGACACACGATCCGGAAGCTAATATACATGGACTGAGTGCTGACAAGCGACCTGGATGCTGACATACAGCACAAAACCGCGCAACGTAATTAACTACAAATCAACACATTAGGCATATTGCAGCGAGCTAAATAAGCACATGCAATATGCCTAACATATTAACTATCAAGCACATAGACTCCACACAAAAAAAATAAGGATCAGCACCTCAAATTCCCCGCACATAACCACTCAGCCCGACATAACCCTTTTGTCACACTCAACGTAACCTACAACTGAAATTTTCATCCGTAACTTACATCCGGAGAATTCCATTCCAAAACTACCCCGCCACCTTCATCGGACACTACCATCTGAAACCACCATCCGGAACAGTCATCACGAACAGCCTCCTGAAACAGCAATCCCGAACAACTATCATGACCGGCATCCAGGAGCCACCATCCTGAACAGGCATCCCCGAACAGGCATCCCCGAACAGCCAGCCCGCAACAAGCACCCGACACAGCGATTCCAGAACTACAGTCAGGAACCAATATTCAAGAACGAAGGCACGGCACTATCAAGGCCTATCTCACATAGTGCGGCATTTCTTCTGGAATGACCATTGAGATTTCCACAAGGCCGGCCACCTCGCCGTTCTCTCTCCATGCAGTCTGGTAGATCATCTTCTTCAGACCGTTCTTCTGGATGGTGTAGGCATTCGAGCCGCCTGTAGCCAGCAGGTCTGCAATGATCGCCCGTGAGCGATCGTTATGGCACGGTATGAGGCTCCTGCCTATCAGGTCTCCATGCCTGGCGAAGGTCTCCTTCGCCTTATCGTTCATGTAGAGGATGACGCCGTCCTTATCGCACACTGTGACGGCACAATTCATTTCCTTAGCCCAATCAGGTATCATATTGGCTCCTAATGATTTGATGTTTATACTGATTACGATAATACGATCATGTCTGACATGATGACGACATACTGCATTAAATAAACAATGAGACAATTCCTGCAACAGCCGCCGCTATGGCAGGATTAAGAACAAGCGTGCCTAACCACTTTCTGACCAGCACATTCTTAGGTATATATGGCTGCAGATCTTCTGTTCCCGGAATGATCCAAGCCTTGGTCTTGCCCACCCAATACCAGTCAATGAAAAATCTGTCAAACAGGCCTGAAAGAACCAGGATAACTGACATCTGCCAGAAGCCATCCATGAATCCTACTGCGCCATTCAGACCATAAACCATTAGCGGAGCCAGAACGAACATCGGCAGGAAAAGTGCAATGCAGGTAATGATAAAGGATTTCTTTATCTGTCCCGGAGTCATATATCCGAGTTCCACGACTCTTTTCTGTACATCTTCTTCATACAGAACAACCAGCCCTGCAGGTCCGTTGGCAATCCCGACGACACATACGATCAGCAATGCAAAGCACATTACTATTGTCTCAACTAACAAAAGTCCTATCATATCAATCCGATTTTAGTATATCGCCACTTTTATAACGTTATCTTCCTTGTTTTCAAACAGACGGTAGGCTTCCTCGATGTCTGCCAGTCTGTATCGGTGGGTGATGAGATGTGTCGTGTCTATGAGTCCCTGCTCTATCAGAGAGAGTATCTCGTCGCAGTCGCATCCGTCGACTCCGCCTGTCTTGAATGTCAGGTTCTTGCCGTACATTTCCGGCAGAGGGAGGACCTGAGGCTTGTCATAGAGAGCCACGACCGTGACGACAGCATTCGGGCGGGCTGCCTGCCATGCAAGCTGGAAAGTATCATCGGCACCGGCAACTTCGATGACCACATCTGCGCCTCCCCTCTCGCAACTGCGCATGAGGGCTAGACATTTCTCCGGACTGACTACCTCCACCGACGGATAATGTGCACGCACAAAGTCCTGTCTCTGAGGAGATTTCTCACAGACAATGATCCTGGCAGGCCTCTTGAGCATGACACATAGCAAGGTACATATGCCTGTAGGCCCAGCACCGATGAGCAGGACCGAGTCATCTTCCTTGATCTCGGATATCCTTGCCGCCCAGAATCCGGTAGCCAGCACGTCACCCACAAACAAGGCCTGCTCGTCAGTCACACCGTCCGGGATACGGCTCAGTCCCTGATCCGCATAAGGCACACGCACATACTCGGTCTGGCCACCATCTATCCTACATCCAAGAGCCCAGCCACCAGAAGGATCAGTGCAATTGTTCACATATCCGTTGCGGCAGAAGAAACATTCCCCGCAGAAGGTCTCTACATTGACAGCTACCCTGTCGCCCGGCCTTACCTTCGTCACCTGCGGACCGACCTGATCGACGACTCCGACCATCTCATGGCCGACCGTGATTCCCGGCACCGCCTTAGGCACACTTCCATGCTTGATATGCAGGTCGCTGGTGCAGATGCTGCTCATGGTTATCCTCACAAGAGCATCCTTCGGGTCTTGAACCTGCGGCTTCGGCTTGTCGATAAGTTCAAAGCGGCCCTTCTCTATATATGTATATGCTTTCATTCAGTTAATGATTATCAGTTTACATCTACTTGTCGCGATTTCGGTTCATTGTCATGCTGGAACAAAGTTAAACTTTTTTCAGGACGATACAATGCTGCGCAATGCAACAAGCTATACATCAACCACTTAAGCCTTTTACATCGCGCAAAAACGCACGCTATAAAAGTCATAAAACCCTATTACTCAGCCAGTTGCATTGCGCAACACCACAATTCACGGGTTACCATAACAACACCATTTCGAAAAAACATTATCTTTGTCAAATCAAATCAACACAACAAAAGGCAATGGGACTAGGTAAATGGATAGTTGGCGCCCTCGGATGGGCAATGTTCGGCCCGCTCGGAGGAATATTGGGATATTATTTCACATCAAGACTGGAGAAGCTGGCAGAGGCAGCGAACGGATATGAGCAGGATCCGTCCTGGAATCAGGGACAGAGGAACAGCTTCCTCATGAGTCTTCTGGTACTATCTGCAGCAGTAATCAAGGCAGACGGCAAGACCACCAGCCAGGAACTGTCTACACTGCGCCAGTTCTTTGCCAGAAACTTCGGACCGCAGGCAGCAGACGAGGCTGAATCAATAGTAAAGGACCTGGTCAACAAGGAATTCAACCTATACGAGGTGTGCACGCAGATACGCTCATGCATGGACTACTCACAGCGTCTTCAGCTCTACCACTACCTTGTTGCGCTCGGTGCATGTGACGGACTTGTACAGAGGGAGATAGATGTTCTCGAAACTATTGCGAATTATCTTGGACTTTCCAAAAGTGACTCAGAATCTATCTTCGCTCAGTTCAGACCGAACAATGACAGCAATTACAGGATTCTCGGAATCACTCCGGATGCGACTGACGAGGAGGTGAAAAAGGCATACAGGAAAATGGCCGTCAAGTACCATCCTGACAAGGTTGCCACCCTCGGAGAAGACATCCAGAAGGCCGCCGAAGAAAAATTCAAGGCTGTCGCACAGGCATATGATGCAATATGTAAGGAACGTGGAATCTAATCACAGGTAAATCATGGAAAGAATTTACGACAACTTCACAGCATGGTTGCTCAATATGGGAGTATCTGAGGCTAACTCCTTGCTGATTCTTCGCATTGGGATTATAGCTGTAATCTTTCTTATCATCTTCATATTGAACAAGATCTGCTGGAAGGCAGTAATTCCGGCAATACGCAAGATTACGGCGAAGACAGAAGCGAAATGGGATGACTATATTTTCAGCTATCCGGTACTGAAGAACCTCTGTCGCCTGATCGCACCGATAGTCGTATATGTTGCAGTGCCGTACTTGATGCTGAACGAAGCCACACAAGTGGTCATACTGAAAATATGCAGCATCTACATCACTATTGTCTGCATGATGCTTATATGCGCCGTAATTTCATCCCTTTACTCGGTGTCAAATGAGCATGCAAAGACGAAGGGCCACTCCCTGAAGGGATTCTACCAGATGCTCAAACTGATAGTCATATGCATCGGAAGCATAATAATAATAAGCAATCTCCTTGGAAAGAACCCTACTGCAATACTTACCGGACTGGGAGCCGGAACAGCAATCCTGATGCTCGTATTCCAGGACACCATCAAGGGATTCGTCGCAGGTATCCAGCTGACTGCCAATGATATGCTTCGCCCGGGAGACTGGATCACAATGCCGAAGAACGGGGTGGACGGGGATGTGCTGGAAGTGACTCTTACTACAGTAAAGGTACAGAACTGGGACAAGACCATAGTTACCGTTCCTCCATATGCGCTGGTCAATGATTCATTCCAGAACTGGAGAGGAATGTTCGACATAGGAGGAAGACGTATAAAGAGATCCATAAACATCGACATGAATACAGTACGTTTCTGCACTGCGGATGAGCTGGCCGAATTCAAGAAGCAGCCATGGATGGACGGTTTCGAGGAGACAGGAAAGGAAGAGGTCAATCTCTATATCTTCCGTCACTATATCGAGCAGTATCTGCGGAATCACCCTAAGGTGAGCAAGGATCTGATCATGATGGTCCGCCAGCTGCAGCCGACTGCCCAAGGCATGCCGATCGAGCTGTACTTCTTCTCAGCCGACACAAGATGGGTGAAGTACGAGCAGCTTCAGGCTGAGGTATTTGACCATATTCTGGCGATGGTACATACTTTCGGTCTCAGGGTATTCCAAAGCCCTACAGGTCAGGATTTTCAAAGCATCAGCCAAGCATGAAGACAATTCTGAAATTTCTCCGTGAACTGGAGAAGAACAACAACAAGCCGTGGTTCGACTCCCACAAGAACGAGTACCTCGAAGCACGTGCACATTTCAACGCACTGGTAGAGAAGCTGCTGGAAGGCATCGTCTCGTTTGACGATTCCATCCGCGGAGTCGGTGTCAACGACTGCACCTACCGCATCTACAAGGACATGAGGTTCTCCAAGGACGGCCTGCCGTACAAGACCCATTTCGGAGCCTTCATCGCGAGAGGCGGCCGCAAGTCCGGCTACAGCGGATACTATTTCCATATAGGGACAGGATCGGGAGAGGAATATCCATGCAGGAGCTTCCTGGCAGTTGGAAATTACTACACCGAGCCGAAGGTTCTGAGGATCCTGCGCGAAGACATAGAACTGGGCGGAGGTGATTTTGACAGAATCATCAAAAACCTCCACCCGTCACTTTCGCTCGATCAGGACCAGAAACTCAAAAGAGCTCCGCTGGGATTCAACGCCGAAGGACCATACATCGGCTACATCAAGCTCAAGAACTTCTGCCTGTCAGGCACCTTCGACGACTCCCGCCTCGATATCGACCAGATCGTCAAAGTCTTCCGCACAGCCAAGCCGTTCCTCGACTACATCAACCGCGCCATCGAATTCTCCCGCGAAGAACCCGAGCCATCACTGTCTGATTATCAGTTTTGAGTTGACATTGTCCACGGTGATGGTGCCGAACCTTTCCAGCACGCTCTGGCCAAGCAGGAGCGGTGCCTTCTGACTATGCACCACTGATGCATCTATATTCTTCAGGACTGCATCGCCGACCGTGACTTCCTTCAGCTTGATGACAGTTCCCTCAAGGATATCTCCGCTTGCCGTCATATATCTGTCGGTGCCCTTTATGTCACTTGACGCAAGGTAACCGTTTTTCAGCATGAAGTTGGCCTCGACTGAAGAAATGGTGACATCAGAAGCTCCGGTGTCGAACACCATATTTAGGGGAAGGCCGTTCACCGAACATGGGATCTCGTATGTACCTCCATATACCTTCTTCATACCGACTTCCGTCACAAGCGGCTCGGCAGAACCTTCCACGGCAGTTTCATAACGCTGACGCTCCGTCACAAAGAGTTCTTCATATCTGGCAACCAATGCTTTGAAGTCCTCACGTCCCCTTATCGGATCCATATCGTTGTCCCTCCCAAGATGAACGAATTCACGCCATCCCTTCTCGAAGGCTTTCTCAAGAGCATCTACCGCTTCATCTTCCCTGCCCATCAACGACATCAGACAAGCCTTCTCATACCAATTGTCCGGATTATCCGGATCAGAAGCCATCACGCTCTCCAGCTTCTCAATCGCCGTTTCATCATCTCCAAGGAAATGGTAGGCATAATATGAATCATCAATTTCATCCCCAAGAGAATCAGCCACAACGATGGCTTGAAAATCAGCGTCAGCAAGTTCCTTCATGCCCATCTCGAGATAAAGACGTCCTCTCATTTCATAAAGAGACAGATTTTCTTCATCCAGAACAAGTGCAAAATCATAGTCTTCCAAGGCTCCTTCCAGATTTCCTGACCTCTTTCGCATCAATCCCCTCAACTTGTAACCGATACTCATGGAAGGATAACGTTCCATGAACGTATTGATATTATCTATTGCTGTCTGGTATTCACCCATGCATCCGTACAGCAACCCGATATGGAGACAGTACCCGACAGCATCATCGCCTGAAGACATTTCCATTGCAGCTTTAATATCAGCAAGAGCCAGATCGAACATTCCCATATCCATATAAAGCTCAGACCTTTCTTCAAACAATATGGGTTCCTTTCCGTATTCCTCAATAAGGTCTGTAACCAGCTCGACTGCCTCACCATACTTATATATTCCGGAATATATATCAGAAAGCGTCAAGGCCCATATCGGGTTTTCTCCATCAGCTATTTTCTGTCTGACGACAGAAATCGCATATCTTGAATCCTTGAGGAAGTATTCAGACATAAGGAAGTCAACATCATCTGATTTCTCATATCCGGTGATGAGTGCATCTATCATCTTGCGGTACTCCTTCTTTCCCTCATATGCCAATGCCTGAAACTTATATATCTCACTGTAATCAGAATCATATCTGGCACATTCATCCAGGAGCTCAAGCGCCTTGTCATATTCTTCTCTGAGCACCATATTGCGTGCAAGACCGACCATAGGAAGCTGATTGGTATAATCCAGCTTGCGCATCCGTTCATACACATTATCAGCCTCATCATAATTTCCCATATCGTAATACAGCTGAGCCTGTGCTTCCAGTATGTTGATCAGGTTCCCATCCTTATCCTTATCACGCCCGGCTGCTTTAACTGCCTGATTATACGTATCCATGGCAAGATCCCTGTATTCCATTTCCTCAAATATGGTCGCCTTCCACCAAAGCAGATGGGCATCTGTATAACCGCTCTTCTTATGATTATACTCCAGTGCCTGATCGATAACGCTCAAGGCATCTCCATAGCTCTCATCATGTCGATATATGGCAGCAAGAAGAAAATACGACTCTATGTGCCTGTTGTTCTCCTGGATATTCTCTTCCAGCAGTTCAACAGCCTTTTCCACATCTTTTTCCTCCAGAGCCTGTCTGGCCTCATAGAATCTGCTTTCATCTTTTTGTGCATGAACAGGCTGGAGTGAAAAGCATAAGACTGCTAGCGCCATGATGAATACCTTTCTCATAATCATATTGTTTTCTTGGGCAAATTTGACACATAAACCATTGAAATAAAAGCATTTCAGCGCCATATGTACGAGTTGCAGATATAGGGTACGAAATGGGTCCGGGACCTCCACTTCGTACATTATTCTTTGATTTCATACATTTACATGAATTGCCATGATTGATGAACAAATAATGAGTATATTTGCAGGGTCTGAAACCGTCACATGAAACATCTGATCATATCGAAAGGCACTGAGTTCCTGCGGATAGCGCCGGAACGTCTTGTGTATATATCCTCAGATGGGAATTACTCAACCATCACCACCCTTGACAATAGAAAGAGGCTGGTGGCGTTTCAGTTGGGGCAACTGGAGGACATGATAGGAGATCAACTTGGGGATGATGGTTCGATATTCCTCAGACTCGGTAGAAGTCTCATCATCAACACGCAATATATTTTCCATATAGACACAGCGAAGCAGGAACTGATCCTGTCAGACTGTGCCGGATGCTACCATGAGCTATCTGCATCACGCGAGGTACTCATCAAGCTCAAATCATATATTGAATCATTAAGGAATTTTGAAAATGAGTGATCTTAACAACATAAGGGATGACGAGTTCAGAGTGATCGGCAGAAGAAGCGCCCAGGGCGATGGCAGTCCTGTCAAAGGTGACCTGCCGTCTGAGTCTAAGCCAAGGTGGAAGATTTACCTCCTGGTTATAGTGGCGATTGCTGCTGTCGCTGCTGCAGTTGCCATGCTCTTAAGTCCTTCGGGGAAAACTGAGCAAGGCAATCAGGGATCCGAAACAGTAGAGCCTCCTGTCGTTTTTGAGCCTATGGATACTCCGGTTCAGAAACCTGTCGAGCCGGAAGTAATCAAGCCTTTAGGCGATTATTCAGATACTACAGGTCTGGTCTACACCGAGCACCTCAAGGACACTATCAATGACATTCCGCTTGACATCTACATTCCTCACAACGCAGTACCTGAGCTGATGCTCGGAGTCCCAAGTCTTCATGACAAGAGCATCGTGCTGACCACGCAGGCAGCAGACATCAGAGCCGACAACGGAAAGATAGTAGGAGCATTCGTACTGAAAGGTGAGCCGCTGTCATGGGGACTGTCCAAAAGAGGATATTGCGGCATCATAGATGGCAAGCTGACCGTCGGAGTTGCAGATAACTCCCCTCTCTTTGAAGAAGCCACAGAAACGGGCGGCTACTTCTTCCGCCAATATCCGCTGGTTGACAATGGCACCCTCGTTGATAACGAGCCAAAAGGAAAATCAATCAGGAAGGCCCTCTGCGACAGAAACGGTGAGATCATGGTTGTGATGAGCACCACACCGGAATCATTCCATGATTTCGCCCAGGCACTCATCGACTTGAAAGTGGACAATGCCATCTACCTCGTCGGCAGCACCTCATTCGGCTACTTCCGCGACAAGTACGACCATCTTGCCATCATCTACAACAAATTCCGCTACGGCTACAAGAACGAAAACTTCATCGTCTGGCGAGTTGGCAAATAGCCGTTTTCATCTGGCGCCCATCTCACTATGAACCAGCTACTTATGCAAACTTCGTGCCCCCAAAAGGGAGCACAAAGTTTAAGCAAACAACTGACAGTCAATGTATTAGGCGCCAGCGATTATTCCTGGTTATTTTCGAGCCATTCAAGGCGGCGGGCATCGGGGAGATGCTTGATCTGGAAGTGTTCGAACTTGGCCTTGAAGCCGTTTCCGTCAGGGCAGGCTGCCATCATTCCGACCATCACAGGAGTATTGTCCTGGAGCCAGCAGTTGCGCATCATGACGTATTCCTTATCGTCGAACGAGTAGAAGATCTCTACTGCATCAAGCCTGCGGACTGCCTTGATCCAGATATAGTCTACCGGCTTGTCAAGTGTGATGACACTCCAGTCGCTGGTCTTGTGGGTTACGACAGCACTGAGATTGTACTTTCCGTCGACGTACTCGATTCCTGTCTTGATATAGTTCTCCGCGTCTATCCTGAGCATGAGTCCAGCCTGGTCGAAACGGACTTTATATTCTCCCGAAATCTTTACCTTGACTTCGAACTCTCCTCCTCTCAATGTATAGAGGAAAGGAGCATCGTCAACTGTGAATCCATAATGGGAAATTCTCCAGTAGTCGCTCTGAGGAGTAACATCCATCGTACGTACTCCATTCCCGATAGTCCAGTTTTCCGGCTCATTGAACCACTGCATTTTCTCAAGAGTCTGAGCAGACAAAGCAAAGGAAAAGATCAGGAACAGACCTGCAAAAAACAATTTTTTCATATTTCAGATGCATTAAATTTCATTAGATTTGCAAAGATATAAAGCACTTGAGAGGTTTCAAACTATGACTGCTTCAAAAATGATGATATTTTTCTGCATTGCCGGAGGCCTTCTGCTGGCACTGCTGCCCCATATAATATGGCTCATAAGCTGGCTGACCGGCAAGTTCGCCGACTTCAAGGTCGGCTACAGACCATTCGGCTACACGAGCCTGGCACTGGTCGTGATATTCTGGGGACTGATGCTATATGGATACTTCATAGGCAGGTGGAAGATTGAGACAAAGCACATTGAATATTCCCACAAGGACATTCCCGCTGCATTCGACGGATTCAGGATAGTACATATTTCCGACCTGCATCTGGGTACGTTTGACGACAATCCTGAAAGGCTAGAAATGTTCATTTCCGAAATCAACAGTCAGTCCCCTGACCTGATCTGCTTCACCGGTGACATGGTGACAATCGGCAAGGAAGAAGCTGAGCCATACGCACATGCGCTCAAGGAGATGAAGGCAGAGCACGGAGTCATGTCTGTACTCGGAAACCATGATTTCCTGATTTACGGATTCCCGTCAGACATGGACAAAGACGCTGCTGTCGAGGAGCTTGTCAGCTATCAGAGAGACAGTCTAGGATGGAATGTGCTCAGAAATGAAAACATATCCATCGAAGCAGCAGACAGCTCCAGAATAACCATCATCGGCGTAGACAACACCAACTGCAGCAGCCAGGGTTTCAAGACCATCAGCAAGGGCGACCTCAGCAAAGCAATGGCAGGAACAGAGGGATTCCGAATCCTGCTCTCACATGACCCTAGCCACTGGAGCAGCGAGGTCGTAAATGACACAGACATTCCTCTCACCCTCTCCGGCCACACCCATGCAGCCCAGGTAAAGATCCTCGGCTGGACACCTGCCTCCTTATCATTCAAGGAAACCGACGGCAGATACGACCGTGACGGCCAGACCCTCTACATCAACATCGGCCTGGGCTGCACTGTCCCATTCAGACTCGGTGCCAGCCCAGAAATCACAGTCATCACTTTAAAGGCCGACTAACCACATACTCACAGCTCACGTAGCAAAAGGCCACCACCTACCCAGGCCTCTCCAAAGGTGCTCGGTCGTCGTTTTGGCCGTCCACCGAGCACGCTAACCTGCCTTATACTGCATTGTAGGGCACATTGCCGTGCTCGGCCGTCACACAAAACGACGACCGAGCACACCATCCTCAGCAAAAGCACGTCCCCATCCTCCAATCACCCCGTCCCACAACACCGTATGGCACATTTTGTGACAAACGGAGGCTAGTTATTAATTTTTAATGATTATAAATTATGGATAAGGATATTATTTTCGGATCAAAGGAGATGAGGGAACCGGCTCCGGCTGAGAGGATTCCCCAGCATGGGACAGCGGCTGATATTGCATACCAGATTGTCAAGGATGAGACATTCCCACAGACACAGCCAAGACTGAATCTGGCGACTTTCGTAACAACATATATGGATGATTACGGCACAAGACTGATGAACGAGGCTGTCGGTATCAACTATATTGATGAGACGGAGTATCCGAGGGTGGCGGTGATGTGCGGAAGGTGCATCAACATGGTCGCCAATATGTGGAATTCTCCGGAGCAGAGCGAATGGAAGACAGGAGCTGTAGGTATTGGTTCGTCGGAGGCATGTATGCTGGGAGGTGTTGCAGCCTGGCTGCGATGGCGGGACAGACGCAAGGCTCAAGGCAAACCGTATGACAAGCCTAACCTGGTCATGAGTACAGCCTATCAGGTTGTATGGGAGAAGTTCTGCCAGCTCTGGCAGATAGAAATGCGTACAGTACCGATCACTCACAAGAATCCTACACTGGACATCAGAAAGGCAATCGAGATGTGTGACGAGAATACAATCTGCATCGTACCTATTGCAGGAGTTACATGGACAGGAATGAACGATGATATAGAAGGACTCGACAAGGCTCTGGAAGAATACAACAAGAAGACAGGATATGACATTCCTATACATGTTGATGCCGCATCCGGCGGATTCATCCTGCCGTTCCTGGACCCAGACAAGAGGTGGGACTTCAGACTCAAATGGGTATATTCGATATCGACTTCAGGCCATAAATACGGGTTGGTCTACCCTGGACTCGGATGGGTGATATGGAAGGACAAGAAATATCTTCCTGACGAGATGTCGTTCAGTGTCAATTACTTGGGAGCGAGCATCACACAGGTCGGACTGAACTTCTCACGTCCTGCAGCGCAGATACTTGCCCAATACTACAACTTCATCCATCTGGGAATGGAAGGCTACAGGGAAATCCACTCGAACTCAATGGCAATTGCACAATACTGTCACGATGCGATAGGAAAGATGGACTGCTTCCAGAACTACTCGGATCACCTCGACAACCCTCTTTTCATATGGACATTGAAACCGGAGTACGACAGGACTGCGAAATGGACACTCTATGACCTTCAGGACAAGCTTATGCAGAGAGGATGGATGGTTCCGGCCTATACCATGCCTAAGGATATAGAGGACATGGTGGTGATGAGAATAGTGGTGCGCCAGGGAATGTCTCGAGACATGGCGGATATGCTGATCCAGGATATCAGCGATTCCGTTGCAGAACTTGAGAAACTAGAGCATCCGACTACCTCCAGAACAGCCATTCAGAACGGAAAAAAGCATAAGGGACACGTCTACACACATTAAAATCGAAAGCTATGAAGACACAGAATGGAAAAGCGGGCACTGCTGTCAAGCTTAGCGTGGCGACGCTCGCTATCATGAATATAACCGCTGTGGTCAGCCTCAGAGGACTGCCTTCGGAAGCAGTCTACGGCCTTTCTTCAGCATTCTACTATCTGTTTGCTGCGGTGGTTTTCCTCATTCCGACAGCAATGGTTGCAGCCGAGCTTGCTGCCATGTTCTCGGACAAGCAGGGCGGAGTCTTCCGCTGGGTCGGCGAGGCATTCGGTCCGAAGGCGGGATTCCTTGCAATCTGGCTGCAATGGATTGAATCTACCATCTGGTACCCTACCGTGCTTACTTTCGGTGCAGTCTCATTCGCCTATATCGGAATGAACGGAGCTGCCGATGCCGCTCTCGCATCAAACAAGGTATTCACACTGGTAACTGTGCTGGCGATCTACTGGCTGGCCACATTCATCGCAATGAAAGGAATCGGCTGGGTCGGAAAGATCAGCAAATGGGGCGGTCTCATAGGAACCATAATCCCTGCGGGCCTGCTGATTGTCCTGGGCATCATTTATCTTGCTACCGGCGGACACAACTATATGGATATGAGCCAGAGCTTCATTCCGGACCTGAGCAAACTGGACAACATAGTCCTGGCCAGCAGCATCTTCCTGTTCTATGGGGGTATGGAGATGATGGGAGTGCATGTGATGGATGTAGAGAATCCGTCAAAGAACTATCCTAAGGCAATCATTATCGGATCGTTGGCTACAGTCTGCATCTTCGTTCTCGGCACATTCGCCTTGGGAGCCATAATCCCGGCAAAGGACATCAACCTTACACAGTCCCTGCTGATAGGATTTGACAATTTCTTCAGGTATTTCCACATACCTTGGGCAGGACCGGTACTTGCCGCAGCCCTGATGCTCGGAGTGCTTGCCAGCGTACTTACATGGGTTGCAGGACCTTCAAAGGGTATATTCACTGTCGGAAAGGCCGGATACCTTCCGCCATTTTTCCAGAAGAGCAACAAACATGGAGTCCAGCGCAACATCCTCCTTGTACAGGGCGGTCTGGTGACGCTTCTGGCGCTCCTGTTCGTGGTAATGCCTTCCGTACAGTCATTCTACCAGATATTGTCCCAGCTGACCATCCTGCTGTACCTGATCATGTACATGCTGATGTTCGCCGCAGCCATAGTCCTGCGTTACAAGATGAAGGACGCACCTCGTCCGTTCCGTCTTGGCAAGGGCAATGCGCTGATGTGGATATTGGGAGTTGTCGGCTTCTGCGGCTCGCTTCTGGCATTTGTACTGAGTTTCATACCTCCTGGCCAGATCAATACAGGAAGCAATACGGTATGGTATGCGGTACTGATCGGCGGATGCGTGATAATGGTAATAATCCCATTCATCATCTATGCTTTGAGAAAACCGGAATGGAAGGACCCTTCAACGGATTTTGCGCCGTTCCATTCGGAAGAGAAATAACAATCATTTCACAGTAACCGAAGGCAGGTCGCTCCACAAAGTAGTATAGTGGGGTGACTGCCTTTCGCTTGAAGACTTCACCCGTCCGCTGCCCTGGACTGCCAGACGGAGTGTCCCTTTGCCGAAAGTGCCGTTTATGACATCAAGTGCTGTCGTGATCTTCTGCTCGCGCTCTTCTGCCGCTGTATCCTCGAAAAGGGAGCCCACCACTTCGTCTGCAGGCATGATATGCGTCGCCACGACTCCGGCCTTCTTATAGCCATAGCCAAGTCTGAAAACCTCACGGCAGGCAGCTACCGCCTTTGCGACAATCACCCTCTGATCGGCAGTTGGGGTCGTGAAATGTACCAGTTGCGCCCCGAAGGTCTGAGGGGCATTTTCCTTGAAGCGGTTGGTATAGGCAAATACGTTCATTTCACATGCGACGCTCCCCTGCTGGCGGAGTTTTTCCGCCATCGAAGAAGCGAAATTCGCGATCTGCTCGGACAGGTCTTCGACCTGGGTGATCTCGGTGGAGAAACTGCGTGAAACGCAGATGGACTGCTTCGCCTCGAAGCCGTCCTCGAACTCTATGCAAGGCTCCCCTCTCAGCTCCCTCCATGTACGTACGCCGCCAAGTCCGAGCATTCTTTTCACCGCCGCTTCCGGTAGCTGCGTAAGGTCGAAAGCAGTCTTCACCCCAACTGCGTTAAGCTTTGGTACTGAGCGTCTTCCGATGCCCCAGACATCTTCGACAGGGAATTTCCTGAGGACCTTTTCGATATCCTGAGGGCGGTGCATATAGCACCCTCCGCGCAGCTTCGGATACTGCTTGCACAGCTTCGAGGCGATCTTGGCAAGGGTCTTTGTCGGCGCGATACCCACAGAAACAGGAATCGATGTCAACCGCCAGCATTCGCTTGAAATACGCTTCGCATAGGCGTCAAAGTCGACGTCCGACATCCCCCGAAGATCCATAAAAGCCTCATCTATCGAATATACCTCTATCGAAGGTGAAAACTCTTCGAGGACCCAGCGCACCCTTTGGGACATATCTCCATATAAGGCCATATTTCCGGAAAATACCGCCACATTGTTCTTCTCGACTATATGCCTGATCTGGAAAAAGGGAGCGCCCATCTTGATTCCGAGCGCCTTTGCTTCATTGCTCCTGGCTACCGCACAGCCGTCATTATTGGAAAGGACAATGACGGGCTTGCCCTGCAGATCGGGTCGGAAGACCCTCTCGCAGGATGCGAAGAAATTATTGCAGTCAGCCAATGCAAACATAGATATATCAACAGATTACATCTTTTTTATAACATAGGTCACCACGCCCCATACCATAAAGCTGTTCTCGGCAGTCACCTCTATCGGACGATACTTTGTATTGTTCTCGTTTGCAGGCATAAGACGTACGCTCTGCTCATGGATCTCCATGCGTTTCACCGTATATTCCCCATCGATGAAGCATACAGCCTTGCACCCGTCGTACGGCTCGACGGCGCGGTCGACGATGATGATATCTCCTTCATCCATAGCCTCATCCACCATGGAAACACCGCTTACACGGAAAAAGAAAGTCGAGGCCTTGTGTCTGACCAGCAGCTTCATAAGGTCCAGCTTCTCACGTATATCTTCAGCTGGAGAAGGAAAGCCGGCCTTGACCTCACCAAGCATCTGTCCCTCGCCGGAGGCAGATTGATCTATTGCATACGGTTCGAACTTGTCCATACTATCTTACGTCCAGCAGAGTGATGTCGAAAATAAGGGTTGAGAAGGCCTTGATGGCTCCGGCAGGGCGTGAACCATATCCGAGGTTATAAGGAATGACAACCTCCCAGCGTGACCCGCATGGCATTTCACGCATGGCTGTGATCCAGCCTGTTATAAGTTCATTGAGACGGAATGTGGCAGGCCTTCCCTTCTGGGTCTGGTCGAATACTTTTCCGTTGATCAGTTTACCGACATAATGCACTGTCACGAAACTTTTTGGAGAAGGCTTCACACCCTTTCCCTTTGTGATTTCGCGGTACATCACACCGTTGAACATTATCTTTACTCCAGGCTGCTGGGCATACTCCTGGAGGTACTCCTGATTACGGAGTTTATAGGCATTATCTACTGGTGGCATATTCAGGTCTTTACGGTTGCAAACTTACACAAAACCCTCAAAAGATGAACATGGATGTAGTATTTTTGTTGATAAAATTGGTAAAAAGGGCTTGCAGGAAAGTGCAGGAAAAGTTATCTTTGCATTCCGTATGAAAACGGGATTTGATAACGAAAAGTATCTTAAGATACAGTCCGAACAGATCAAAAAGCGTATCGCGCAGTTCGGAGACAAGCTTTACCTCGAATTCGGAGGTAAATTATTTGACGACCACCATGCAAGCAGAGTACTGCCTGGTTTCCAGCCGGACAGTAAGCTTCAGATGCTCATGCAGTTGAAGGACGAGGCTGAAATCGTTATAGTGATCAGTGCTCTCGACATTGAGAAGAACAAGGTCCGTGGCGACCTGGGTATAACATATGACGAGGATGTGCTGAGGTTGCGTGAGGAGTTTGAAAAGGTAGGACTTCTTGTAAGCAGCGTGGTCATCACACACTATAACGGACAGGCCAGCACCGATGCATACAGGGCACGTCTGGAGCGCAAAGGCATCAAGGTCTATTACCACTATACCATTGAGGGATATCCTAACAATGTGGCTCTGATCGATTCTGACGAAGGATTCGGAAAGAATGACTATGTAGAGACAACCAAGCCTCTCGTGGTGGTTACAGCTCCGGGCCCGGGCAGCGGAAAGATGGCAGTATGCTTAAGCCAGCTTTACCATGAGAACAAACGTGGCACTAAGGCCGGCTACGCAAAATTCGAGACATTCCCTGTGTGGAACCTTCCATTGAAGCATCCGGTGAATGTAGCATATGAGGCTGCTACAGCAGACCTCAATGATGTGAACATGATCGACCCGTTCCATCTTGAAGCATACAATACGATTGCTGCCAGCTACAACAGGGATATAGAGATCTTCCCTGTTCTGAGCGCGCTCTTCGAGGGCATTTACGGCGAAAGTCCTTACAAATCTCCAACAGATATGGGAGTCAACATGCTGGGCTTCTGCATGAGTGACGAGGACGTATGCTGCAATGCTGCCAGAGAGGAGATCATCCGCAGATACTACTATGCCCTCTGCAATCTTGCAGAAAAAGGCACGAACGAACACGAAGTCAACAAGATTTCGCTTATTCTCAAGCAGTCAAAACTCACAACAGAATATCGCAGGACCACTGTAGCTGCCCATGAAAGGCAGGATATCTACGGAGTGCCTACTGCCGCCATCGAACTTCAGGACGGTACCATCATTACAGCAGGTACAACCTCGCTCCTGGGACCTAGCGCTGCGCTCATTCTGAATGCATCAAAGCACATGGCTGGAATTCCTCATACGGTAAGACTGATTCCTGAAGAGATGATCGAACCTATACAGAAGACCAAGGTGGAATATCTTCATGGACACAATCCGCGCCTGCACACTGACGAAGTCCTCGTAGCACTTTCTATGCTCAGCATACATGACGAGAATTGCCGCATGGCTCTGGACCAGCTTCCCAAATTCGAGGGATGTCAGGTACACTCGACCGTGATGCTCAGCGAAGTGGACAGGAAGATATTCAAGAAGCTCGGCGTGGGGCTTACTTGCGATCCTGTAAAGAAAGGAGAATAGAGCAATGACAGAAAGACAGCCACAAATACTTGATCTTGAGCAGATCATCAGGAGCAAAGCCGGAAAGAAAGCGAAGAAGATTCCTAAATTCGTGATCAGATGGTTCAAGAAGTTCATGCATCTGGACTATATCAACAACTATCTAAAGGAAGGATATGTCGGCGTGGAGTTCTGCGAGAACTGCCTGAAATATCTTGGAGTCGAGATCGAGGTCAACGGCTTGGAAAATCTGCCTAAGGACGGCAGGAAATACACGTTTGTATCCAACCATCCTCTTGGTGCGATAGACGGAGTCACTCTTGGAGCTGTCATAGGACGAGAGTACGACGGAAACATCAAATATCTGATGAACGACCTGCTCATGAACCTCAAGGGTATGGCACCTCTCGGTATTCCTATCAATAAACTGGGAGGTCAGGCACGTAATCTGCCAAGGCTTATAAACGAAGTCTATGAGTCTGATCATCAGATGCTTGTATTCCCGGCGGGGCTTTGTTCAAGAAAGATTGGCGGCAAGATCCAGGATATCGAATGGGGAAAATCATTCGTAAAGAAGAGCCGCGACACAGAAAGAGACATCGTCCCTATCCATTTCGAGGGCGAGAACTCAAAGAGGTTCTACCGCATTGCCAGCTGGCAGAAGAAACTGGGACTCAAGTTCAACTATGCCATGATGCTCCTGCCGGACGAGATGTACAGGAGCAAGGGCAGAAAATACAGGATCACTATCGGAAAACCTATACCTATCGATTCCCTGGACCGCTCAAAGTCTGATTTTGAATGGGCGCAGGAGATCAGAAAAAATGTGTACGAACTATAAACCAAAACCTATGGAACCAATTATTGCTCCTGTTAGCGTCGAACTGCTTAAAGCAGAACTTACGCCGGCTAAAAAGCTAAGGGACACCAACAAAAGCAAGAATGAAATCTATGTGATCAACCATCACGATTCTCCGAACGTAATGAGGGAAATCGGCCGTCTGCGTGAGGAGGCTTTCCGCGACTCTGGAGGCGGAAGCGGCCTTTCCATGGACATCGATGAATTCGATACCATGGAAAATCCATACCAGCAGCTCATCGTATGGGACCCTGAAGCAGAGAAGATTCTCGGAGGCTACAGATACATACTCGGCCCGGACATCAAACTGGACGAGAACAATCAGCCTATGCTCGCAACTGCCCATATGTTCCATTTCTCTGAGAAATTCGTCAAGGAATATCTTCCATACACGATTGAACTTGGAAGAAGTTTCGTTGCTCCGGAATATCAGAGCAGCAAGGCAGGCACCAAGGCCCTCTTTGCATTGGACAACCTTTGGGACGGACTGGGCGCACTGATCATCCAGCTGCCTACAATGAAGTATTTCTTCGGCAAGATGACAATGTATCCGGAATACAACAGGCAGGCGCGAGACCTTATCCAGCACTTCCTGTTCAAGCATTTCGAGGACAAGGAGAAACTTGTGACTCCGATCGACCCGCTTGTGATAGAGACTCCGAAGTCATACATGGATTCGATACTGACCGAACCGGAATTCAAGGATGACTATAAACTGCTCAATGCAGAAGTCCGCAAGCTGGGAGTGAACATACCTCCTCTTGTCAACTCATACATGAGCCTGTCCCCTACCATGAAGATGTTCGGAGGCGGAATCAACCATGAATTCAGCGAAGCTGAGGAGACATGTATACTTGTCACATTCGATGATATCTATGATGCCAAGAAAGCAAGACATGTCGACTCATTCCTGAAGCAGAAACTTGAAATCATCAAGGCCCGTTTCCCTCTCTTTGTGGAAAACATGGGAGACCAGCTTGAGACGATGATGGCAAACAGAAGGGAAAGAGTTGCCAAGAGAAGAACTGACAGGCAGCAGAGACGTCTAGACAGAAGGAACAGAAGAAAGTAACCATTTTAATATTTCTCATTATGAAGAAGCTTATAACACTGATTATTTTTGTAGGACTTATCGCATTCCTATGGGTATCATGTCCAAAGGAGACAGCTCACCAGGATGCAATTACGGGTGAAGACATTGCATCCCTCATCACCTCGCAGATGGAACTTCCGGAAGGAAGCGAGGATCTGCTCGCAGACCCTGAGGTACAGGCTATGCTTTCAGAATTGGGCAAGGGACTCAAGATCGATGTAACAAGCTATGGCGTTTTCAGTCTAGGAAAAATCAGCGATCAGGTAGTTTCATTCGGCATCGCAGGCCATGTCTTCACATTCAAGGATAAGATCGTACAGGATGGCGCGAAGCTTTTCAATGAAGCAAAAGAAAAGCTGAACGAGATGAAGGAAGAGTAATATGATAAAATCAATGACAGGCTACGGCAAGGCCGAAGCTATTCTCGAAACAGGAAAGATCACGGTGGAAGTCCGCTCGCTCAACGGCAAGACTGCCGATATCGGGCTGAAGACCTCCATGCTTCCAAAGGACAAGGAAATGGCTGTAAGACAGAAGATTGCAGCTTCACTTACCCGTGGAAACATTGACTTTTTCATGACATTCGAGCCTAACGCCGCCGACAGCGCCAAGAAGATCAACATGGATCTGGCTATGGAATATTACAGCCAGATCAGCGAGCTTGGGGGAAAGCTGGGAGCATACAACCTCTGGACACAGAACCCCAATGACCTGCTGGCTCTTATCCTCCGTATGCCGGAAGTGATGGACGCCAAGAAACAGGACATCATTACAGACGAGAACTGGCCGGTTGTCGAGGCGTGCATAGATGAGGCTCTCGCCAACATCAATGCATTCCGTTCTCAGGAAGGCGAAGTGCTCTACAAGGACGTCACGTCAAATGTGGAGAAGATACTCGAATACTCCCGTCAGGTCGAGACATTTGAAAAGGAGCGCGTAGAGGCCATCAGAGAAAAAATTTTGAGCAGATTTGCAGAACTCAAGGCAGAACCAGACCAGAGCCGTCTGGAACAGGAGATGATCTTCTACATCGAGAAACTCGACATCAACGAGGAAAAGGTCCGCCTGCGTCAGCATTGCAATTACTTCCTGGATACCATCGCAAACGAGGAATGCCCGGGCAAGAAGCTTGGTTTCATTGCTCAGGAAATGGGCCGTGAAATAAATACTACAGGATCAAAGGCAAACCACACAGAGATCCAGAAGATCGTAGTCAAGATGAAGGACGAGCTCGAAAAGATCAAGGAGCAGAGTCTGAATATCTTATAGCACCGGAATTATATACTGGATACCGATAGAGATGCGCTGGGTATGTGGCATGACCGCTCCCAGCGCTTTTGCATTGTCTGAAAGCTGATAACCTTTATATAGCAGATGGCCGAACACCTTGAAGCCCATGTCCTCAGTGAACGGGAACCATTCGATACATGCCTGTGCATTCCATGAGGTGATATATCGTCCCTTTGAGAATACTCCGTTAGCCTCATATACTCCGGCAGTTTCATATGCACCCTTGATATAGGCATTCCATTTGGGGTGGAAGCGATAATCTACATTTGCTATGAAAGTAAGATACTGAGTATTCATAGCAGTCTGTGGAAGCATTCCCCTGCCCTGTCCCTGAAGGGTGGTTATTCTCTGCTGACTATCGATAGCTGACCTTGAGTAAAGGACATCCAGATAAGCCAGAACCGGACCTTTTTCATAGATGTTTCCGCACATGAAATAATAGACATTCTTGCCTTTGGCCAACTGTCCTGCAGAAGCGGAATACATGAGATGGATAGTTCTGTCTGCAAACCATCCGTTCCAGTTTACAGTTCCGAGTACAGGTATCTTTGATCCTTCTACACCATCAGGAAGGCCATAAAGGTACATCTCGTTATCACTGCTGTTTCGGTTGTTGGTGACCTGCAGCATGAGATGGTGGTCAGGATGAAGCCTCAATATTCCCATGAGACCGGTCTGATATATTTCAAAGTTATTGTTGAAGTCGCTGAACTCCCTGACCATCAAGCCATTGACATATCCTTCATATCCTGCAACAGCAAGATACTGCTTACCGGCAACCAGATCGAACTTTCCGCTCTTATGATGCCATTTGATATTGGCATACTCAATTGACGAAGACATATTGTCAACTGAATACGGATTGCTGTACTTGTTGAATGACTGGCGGAAATGATATGAAAGATGGCTGTTGAGACGTCCATAAATCTCCAGACGCACACGGTTCATCTTGAACGAAAACTCATCGAACTTTCCAGCTGTGAAGTATGCATTCGCCGATGAGGCGAACTCCAGATTGATATGAGACTTGATCTTACGGATCTTATAACCGTCATTCTTCACAGAATCACGCCTCTCGATTATCCTCTCCACAAGAGTAGGAAGTTCACCATTATCCAGCACAAGCGGCTCACTCTGGGCGAAAGCCGCAAAAGGAACCAGAACCAATATTGTCAACAACAGCTTTTTCATAACCAACCGATTTGCGTGCAAATATAATACTTATTCAGCGACTTCCGACCAATCCTTGAAGGCATCCATTGGCTTCATATTCAGTAATCCAGCCCAGGTCTGCACCAAGCCAGAATTCCTGTCGAGAGTCAGACTCCTTTACGGAGTTGCATGACGAAATTACAGAGACTGCATGCGCTGCTGCAGCGAAGAATCTCAAACTATTTCATAATATTTCAATTAAAATCCGGGGATGTTCATAAACAATGTAGGCAGAAGAAGAACAAATCCCAGCAGGACAAGGAAAAGGATGAATTTCCATACCCATTTCACCCACTTGGTATATGGAATCTTTGCCACCGAGAGAACTGCCATAAGCACTCCTGAGCATGGCGTGATCATATTGGTAAATCCATCGCCGAACTGGAATGCAAGGACAGTAGACTGTCTTGAGACACCGATCATATCGGACAGTTGGGCGAAGATAGGAATCGTAGCTGTCGCCTTTGCTGAGGCCGAAGGGATAAACAGATTCATGAAAGTCTCGATAAGATACATGAAGCTGAGAGATATGAATGAGCTGACTCCATTGAAGGCATCTGCCAGCGACCCAAGCATGGTATTGATGACATTTCCATTTTCCAGCAGCACTACGATTCCGGAAGCAAAACCGATGATAAGGGCTGCAGAGAATATATCCTTTGCACCTGCCACATACTCCTTGGCTATGGTATCAGCTGAATAGTCGGCAGAGAATCCGATTGCAATAGCCATAGCAGTAAACAATGCACAGATTTCAGGAAGATACCATCCGTACCCCATTGTTCCGGTTATCATGAAAATAACCGTGAACAGAAGGATATTAAGTATGAATGTACCTGTGGATGATCGCAGCGACAAGACAGACAGAATGATGAAAAGGGCAGTTAGAGCCCACATCAGCCATGGAACACTAAGGGAATTCTGACCCAGATTGATGACGCAGTCTGCAGCATAGAATATTGAGAATCCTGTCAAAGCTACTGACAGAAGCGCAAAACATATCCAAGCCCTTTTGTTTGTCTTTCTGACAGGCTGTTCCTTCTCGGCCCTATCTTCCACAAAGGCAAGTTGCACCGGTTTCTTGATCCTGTTGGCATACCATAATACAAAAGCAATGGAAACCGTCATCAGAATCAGCCAGCATATGGTCCTGTATTCGATGCCCGAAAACAGCGGTAGGTCGGACATTCCTTGTGCAATACCGACTGTAAAAGGATTGAGCATAGCTCCGGCAAAGCCGACATGCGCAGCCAGATAGACCATACATACACCCGTAATTTCGTCATATCCAAGAGACTTTGCCAGAGGTATAACTATAGCAACGAAAGCAATTGTCTCCTCGCTCATACCGAACACAGCACCAAAAAGACCGAACATGAGCATGATCAGTGTAATCACGATGTTGCCGACCCCTATCTTGCGGAAAAATGAGAACCGCTCCAGCCTGCGCGTCATGTTTATGAATGACTTGATACCGTCATCCAGAGCATGAGTCGAGTTCAGTACCCAGAAGGCACCTCCTATTATAAGCACAAAAGCAATTATGTCAGCCTGTCTGCTGAACCCGTCGAACATAGCAGAAAAGAGCTGCCAGGTCTGTGGTTCAGCCCCAGGAACAAACCATGTCGCCACACAACAAAGAAACAGTGCGGCGAAAATTATGACATATGTATTCGGAACTTTTATTTTTTTCATAATATACAAAGTACTTAAACAACTGTCTATCAATTATTTACCACACAACACGGTGGGATATTTTGCCCCACCGTATTACTAGGCAAATCGTTGAAGATCAGCAACTTGCGTGATTAGCATCAGCCATGGACTGCGCTCTGGAGCACCTCGGTGAGGGTCGGATGTGTATGGATTATGCTTTCAAATTCCTTGAGCGTTGCCTTGCGGGTTATGAGGGCGCATGCTTCCTGGACTATGTCTGAGGCATGAGGGCCATAGAGATGGCAGCCGAGGATGCAGCCCGGTGCGTATGGTGACTCGCAACCTTCTTTCGGCTCGGCTGCTACGACGAGTTTGCAGAATCCGTCTGTTTCCCCCATTGTCACAGCCTTTCCGTTTGCACGGAAGAATGACTTCAGACATTTCACAGGGATTCCTGCATCCTTGCATTCATCTTCGGTCATGCCGACTGAAGCAGCCTCCGGAGAGGTGAACACGGCGGCAGGCATCACGGAGAGGTCGATTTCATTCTCTATGCCCATGATATGGTCAAGGGCTACGATACCCTGGAATGTAGCGGCATGAGCCAACATCATCTTGCCGTTGACATCACCGATTGCATAGATATGAGGCACGTTGGTCTGCATGGTCTTGTCGTTGGCGAGGATCCCTCTCGGCGTGAATTCTATACCGGCATCTGCAAGGTTCAGCGAGCCGACGTTGGCCTTTCGGCCGACTGCCATAAGGACCTTGTCTGCCTCGACGGTTTCCTCCTTGCCTTTGCGCGTGTAGGTGACCCTATAGCATGGAGAGTCCTCGACTCGGCCTTCGGCCTCGCTCGGAATGACATATGAGCCTTCGGTCTCGCTCGGAATGACAGCAGTAATTCCTGTCACCTGAGCCTGAGTATAGATCTCGATGCCCCTCTTGCCGAGACTCTGCTTGAGCCTCTTCGAAAGGTCGGAATCAAAACGAGGGAGAATTTCCTTGAAGTATTCCAGCACGGTCACCTCACTGCCGAAACTGCGGAAAACCGAGGCAAATTCCAGTCCGATGACTCCGCCGCCGATGACGCACAGCCTATGCGGAACCTCCTCTAGATCAAGGATTTCCTTTGATGTCAGGATACCTGGAAGATCAGCGCCCGGGATAGGCAAGGATGCTGACACAGAGCCGGTTGCGATGATGATGCAGTCGGCTGAGTATTCGACAGATTCCACGACTACAGTATGAGCATCCTTGAAGGAAGCCTTTCCACGGACAAGGGTGATGAGCTTATGGCCGAGCAAGCCTTCGACTCCCCCGCGCAGCTGTTCCACGACAGCATTCTTGCGGGCGGTCACAGCCTTGAAGTCGAAGTCATATGAAAGCCCGGTGATTCCGAACGTCTCCGCTTCACGGAGGCTGTCGATAACCTCTGCATTCTTACAGAAAGACTTGGTCGGGATGCAGCCTTCATTCAGACATGTACCACCTACATGTCCGGCTTCGATCAATACGACCTCCACTCCCCTTTTAGCAGCCAGCAGGGCGGTCTCATATCCGCCCGGCCCGGCACCTATGATGATTATTTTCATATAACCTTAAATCTACATTCATTATAAAGATCCTTCGCTGCGCTCAGGATGACAGGGAGGCGCTCAGGATGACAACATACTGTCATGTTGAGCGAAGCGAAACATCTGTTACATATCTTTATAGCGAAGCACCGGCTGACGGGCAGCGGTGGTTTCGTCGAGGCGACGAACCGGAGTGGTATGCGGAGCCGTCTTCAGGGAGTCAGGGTCAGACAGGGCCTCGGCAGCGATGTGCCTCATGATCTCGATGAACCCGTCCAGCGTCTCCTTCGACTCAGTCTCCGTAGGCTCGATCATGATGGCCTGATGGAAGAGCAACGGGAAGTAGATCGTCGGAGCATGGAATCCATAGTCGAGAAGTCTCTTGGCAATGTCCAGGGTTGTGACACCTGTCGATTGGTCCAGAAGTCCGTCAAACACAAACTCATGCTTGCAGACAGACTCGATAGGCAGCTTGTAGCAGTCCTTGAGAGACTCCTTGATGTAGTTGGCACCGAGGACGGCAAGAGGTCCGACCATCCTGATGTTCTGCCTGCCAAGCATAAGGATATATGTGTATGCACGAAGCAGCACTCCGAAATTACCCATGAAACCGGAAATCTGACCGCATGCCTGACATCCGCACTTACATTCTGGAGCACATCCGCATGCAGGGCCGAAAGCACCCGAGCCCTCAGGAGACGATGCACATTGACACGTCCCATCCGCAACATATAGAGTTCCATCCTCATCCTCCATGACCTTAGGAACCGGAAGATGGGAAACAAGATGAGCCGCCACGCCCACAGGGCCGGCTCCCGGACCGCCACCTCCGTGAGGTGTCGAGAATGTCTTGTGCAGATTGAGATGCAAAACATCAAAGCCCATGTCACCAGGACGCACCACGCCCATCAAAGGGTTCATGTTAGCTCCGTCATAATAGAGCAGACCGCCGCATTCATGAACCAGAGCCGCAATCTCCCTGATATCCTTCTCGAACAGACCCAAGGTGTTTGGGTTTGTCATCATGATGCCGGCAATAGTATCATCAAGCAGAGGCTTGAGATCCTCGACATCCACAAGACCGTTGGCCTTTGACTTCACCTGAACGATTTCAAGTCCGCATACAGCAGCAGAAGCCGGATTCGTTCCGTGAGCACTGTCAGGCACGATGATGCGTGTACGCTTGAGGTCACCGCGCGAGATATGATACTGGCGGATGATCATAAGACCGGTGAGCTCTCCATGGGCACCGGCAAACGGATCGAGAGTAAACTCTGCCATTCCGGTGATAGCCGAAAGCGCATGAGAGAGGTCCTTGTACAGACGAAGGGCGCCCTGCACGGTGGATGCAGGCTGGAGCGGATGAAGGCCGGCGAATGCAGGCATGGCCGCTATCTCCTCGTTGATCTTAGGATTGTATTTCATGGTGCAGCTTCCGAGAGGATAGAATCCCGAATCCACACCGAAGTTCATCTGCGAAAGATTGGTGTAATGGCGCACCACATCCAGCTCGCTCACCTCCGGGAGAGCCGGCGCCGAAGCACGCTGAAGGCCGGCCGGAAGCTCGGAAACGGATGACTCCCACTTGTTTGCCGGCAATGAATATCCCTGTCTTCCTGCCTTGGAAAGATCAAAGATCAGTTTGTCGTAGTACTTCATGCCTGGTCCTCCTTATTTAGATTTCTCGACTCGCTTCGCTCGCTCGAAATGACAGATGGGGCGGTCGAAGAGCTCGAAATGACAGATGGAGCGGTCAAAGAGCTCGAAATGACAGATGGGGCGGTCGAAATGTCAGAGGACAAGCTGGCTATGACAGTCATGACTGCATCAAGATTGTCCTTTGACACCTTCTCAGTCACGCAGAAATTAACAAGCCCCGGTTCCACTTCAACGGCACCGAAAATGCCACACATCTGAAGCCTGTCCTGAAGAAGTTCCACAGGAACCAGCGACTTCAAAGTAAACTCCTTGAGGAACGGCTTGTCGAATGCCTTCTCAAACAGCCCCGTTGCCAGAAGCTGGTCGTGCAGATAGTGTGCTCCGCCATAGCTGAGTTCATTAACCTCACGAAGTCCGCGAGGACCCATAAGTGACATATAGACAGTCACATACAGAGCCATCAGAGACTGGTTAGAGCATATGTTGCTGGTAGCCTTCTCACGACGGATATGCTGCTCGCGTGCCTGAAGCGTAAGCACATATGCACGTTTTCCGTCCACATCGCGGGTTGCTCCCACGATACGTCCCGGAAGCTTGCGCACATGGTCCTTGCGGCACGCAAGGAAACCTACGTACGGGCCGCCGTAGCAGAGCGGAACACCGAGCGACTGCGAATCTCCGCAGGCGATGTCCGCATCCCATTCGCCCGGAGTCCTGATGACCGCCAGCGACGAAGGATCGGAATAAACCATAAGGAGACCTTTCTGAGCATGCACTGCATCAGCAAAACCGGTCAGGTCTTCTATTATACCATATTTATTGATACCAGGAACAAGAACACCGGCAACGTCTCCGGCAGCAAGCTCAGCCAGCATCGCGCCATATGATGTCACCCCGTCAGCACATGGAATGAATCCCAGCTCGACTCCGTTGAACTTGGCATAGGTCTTCACCACCTTGATCACCTGTGGAAGCAAACCTTCCGAGAGCAGGACACGCGTCTTCTTCTTAGTTGATGCCATCGCCATCATCATCGCCTCGGCAGCTGCAGTAGCGCCGTCATACATCGAAGCGTTGGTGCAGTCCATACCGGTAAGTTCCGTGATCATGGACTGATACTCGAAGATATAGCGGAGAGTGCCCTGCGACACTTCCGGCTGATATGGAGTATATGCGGTAAGGAATTCGGAGCGGGATATGATATGAGGAATCACGGCAGGAGAATAATGGTCATATGCTCCCAGACCGCAAAGGCAGAAAAGGTTAGTATTCAACTCCGCCAGTTCCTCGAAATACTGTCTGACCTCATGCTCGGACATTGCATCCGGGAGGTCGTATTCTTCACGGTAGATGACGTCCTTAGGAACATCGGAGTAGAGATCCTCCAGGGACCCTACTCCGATTCTGTCCAGCATCTGGCGCACATCATCTTCCGTATGTGGAAAATATGCGAATGCCATAGCCGATAAATTACTCGTTAGCACACATTGCCTCATATGCAGCCGCATCCATAAGGCCTTCGAGTTCAGAAGGATCGCTCATCTCTACCTTCATGATCCAGTTTGCGAAAGCGTCCTGATTGAGAAGCTCGGGAGCATCCTCAAGTTCCTCGTTGATCTCGACAACAGTTCCTGATACTGGGCAGAAAAGGTCGCTTGCAGCCTTTACGCTCTCCACTGCACCGAACTCCTCGCCTGCTTCAAGTTCATCGTCCACCTCAGGCATGTCCACATACGAGAGGTCTCCCATCGCATGCTGCGCGAAGTCTGTGATGCCGATGATAGCTACGTTACCTTCTACCTTTACCCATTCGTGTGACTCGCTGTAATAGAGTCCTTCTACTGTCTTTGCCATAATTGTATCCGTTTATTGTATTTTATAATTAATTCTTTTACCTGTTTTAAAGATCCTTCGCTTCGCTCAGGATGACAATTTTTCTATTTTTTATAATTGGTTTCATAAAAACGACGCTTGGTCACGATGCCAGGGAACACCTTCTTGCGTATACGGATCTCCACCTGAGTTCCAAGCTCTGTATACGCCTTGTCGACAAGAGCCACACACACGCTGCGGTCAGTCGAGATAGAGCGGTAGCCTGTGGTCACCACACCCACCTGAACTCCATCAACCTCCACCGGATAGCCGGCACGCGGGATGGCCTTGTCCTGGAGTTCTATGCCGACGCTCTTGCGTGTCAGGCCGGCCTCCTTCTGCGCGATAAGCGCATCACGTCCGATGAACTCGTCCTTTGTCTTTACCTTCGCGAACATGCCGAGGCCTGCCTCCAGAGGCGTGATCTCATCGCTGAGCTCGTGGCCGTAGAGAGGAAGTCCTGCCTCGAAACGGAGGGTATCGCGGCAACCAAGGCCGCAAGGAACAACTCCTGCTGCAAGAAGTTTGTCCCACATCTGATTGATGACCTCATGAGAGGCATATATCTCGAAGCCGTCCTCGCCGGTGTAGCCTGTGCGGCTGACGATCATTCTGGTGTGGGAAGATGGTTCGCTACGCTCAGGATGACATGTTTCATAATATGTATAGAAGCCAAGGGACGCAGCCTCAGTCAAACCGAGAGTCTCAACCGCATATTTCTCTGCCTCAGGTCCCTGCAGGGCTATCTGGCCCCAGACGTCCGACTGATTGTCCACCTTCACATCATAGCCTTCGGCCTGCGAAAGAAGCCACTCATAATCCTTCCAGATATTTGAAGCGTTGACCACCAGCAGATAACTGTCCGGCTCGAACTCCTTATACACAAGAAGGTCATCCACAGTCGTTCCGTTCGGATAAAGCATCATACCATAAAGGATCTTTCCGTCCTCCAGTCCTGCGATATCATTCGAGAACACATGACTTACAAACTTCTCGGCGTCCGGGCCGTTCACGAAGATCTCACCCATATGCGAAACGTCGAACATTCCGGCCTTGTGACGCACAGCATTGTGCTCATCAGTGATGTTGGTATACTGTATAGGCATGATGAATCCGCCGAACGGACTCATCAGCGCACCAAGCGCCACATGCTTGTCATAAAGACAGGTCTTCAAAAGATTCTCTTCCATATTCAATATTTTTGATATTTGCTTTCCATTTCCCTTATCCTTTCAACCTGCGCGGGAGAAAGTACGACTTCCGCATCTGTAAAGTACCTGACCAGAAAGTCCATAACTCCGTCTGCAGTCTGCAAAACCTCATGCAGCGATCTGTAATCCGAAAGATTGGCCACTCTCTGTCTCACTGACTCCACTCCGTGCCGCCGCAGCTTCTCCACCGGAGGCCTTATCGCCTCTGTCAACGCCGCAAGATCCGTTGAATACAGCAATGTGCCATGAACTATGCTTTTGTCAGGCAACTGCTGAAATGCATTGCCGCTTACCTTACGCCCGTCAATCATTATATCATTGCGGGCGGTATTGACGGCCGGAAGCCCCAAGGACTTCAACGCCGAAGCCAATGCCGACATATATCTGTCAAAGACCTCTGCAACCTCTCCCCTGTCGGAAACATATGAAATCATGATGTTCCCCATATCCGAATACACGCATCCTCCACCGCTCTTACGACGCACGATCTCAACCCCGTGACTGTGGCAATATTCCGCATTCACTTCATTTTCAAGGATCTGATTGCGTCCGATTATTACCGTCGGATCTACACGCCACACAAAAAAAGCCTCGCCATCAACCTCTCTCGCCACGAATTCCTCCATGGCAAGATAGAATGCGAGACCTCTACGGACATTATCCGGTAATGTGACATGCTTCATGTATTCCTTCTAAAATCTCCCAAATTTAATGAAATTATTGCACATATTTCAAAAATTTATTTCCGGAATTTGCGTTTCGGTATCAATTATGTCATCAGGCAGGCAAATAAAAAAAGCTAAGACATGGAACAGAAGACCTCACGCAACTCCGCAGATCTGAAGAAGATTTTCAGGTTCATGATGGAAAACGGATACTACCCGACTTATGAAGGGAACTACATCCTTTTTGACTACAAGACCAACATGACAGTCCTGGAATACGAGGATGGGATACTTTCAATCAGGACATTTTTCACAATAAACAGCGAAGCGGCTGACATGTTCATGCAAGCGTCGAACTTCTCGATGCTGGAATGCTTCATGGTAAAACCGGCTATAATGAATGACATGGAAAGCATCATGTTCAGCTGTGAAACGATCTGTCCGAACATGAGAGATTTCAAGCGTTTCTTCCCTCGCATGCTTGACCTCATGGACAAAGGACTCGAATGCCACAAACGCGAAATGCGGAGATTGCTTACAATAACGGAGAAAGCACAGAAAAAAATACCCGCCACAGATGAATCATTCACAGTGACGGGCAAGTCAAGAGGCAAGCAGCTGAGCTAGCTGCCTGCTTATTTTTCAGACGGGAGGGTCTTGTTCAGCAGGATACATCCGAGAACAGCAGACACCACAGATCCGCACAGGACACCAAGCTTGGCCTGATTCAGAAGATCCTGACCGGTTGCACCCAATCCTGCGTATGAAAGGTCAGCGATGAACATAGAAACGGTAAATCCGATTCCGCAGACAACACAGACGCTGGCAAACGCCTTCCATGTCGTCTCCGCCGGAAGGGCGACAAGCTTGAGCTTGATCGCTATCCACGAGAATGCTAACACTCCGACAAACTTACCGACAACAAGACAGATCATTACCGCCAGTCCAACACCTGAGAACAGGCATCCGACACTCATTCCCGAAAGATCGATTCCGGCATTAGCAAATGCGAACAGAGGAATGACTATATAGTTGATGAGGAACGAAAGGTTGTCCTCAAGATCCTGAAGCGGGCTGATCATCTTGTCGGCTGCGGATTCAATACTCTTCAAGGTATGTATATCCTGATTGGTAAGAACCACTGTATTGTGGAGATTGTCGACCTCGATCCTAGGGAACTTCTCGATATTCGTCCTGATGCGCTCAAGGTAGTGACCGGTACCCTTTTTCAGGGTTGCAGGGATACAGAATGCGACGATCACACCAGAAATCGTGGCATGAATTCCGGAATTCAGCATCATATACCAGAGCACCAGACCGACAGTGACATAGAACGCCTTCGAACGTACCTTCGCAATATTTGCGATCACCATCGTTGCAATGCATGCAGCTGAAAGCAGCAGGAATATCATATTGATGTCCGAAGAATAGAAAAGCGCGATGACAATAATACCGCCCAGGTCATCAGCAACTGCCAGAGCAGCAAGGAATACCTTCAGTCCGACCGGAACTCTTGTCTTGAATACGGCAAGGACTCCAAGAGAGAAAGCGATATCGGTCGCCATAGGAATGGCAAGACCTCTTGAAGCATCTCCTGCAGGAGAGAAAAGCCAGAAAAGCAGGACAGGAACAATCATTCCGCCGCATGCACCTATGATAGGAAGAAGAGCTTTTTCTTTCGTAGAGAGTTCACCGACCCTGATTTCACGCTTGATTTCAAGGCCTACAGATAAGAAGAATATCGCCATGAGGAAGTCATTGATGACAGCTCCCAGGCTCATTGCGTGACCATTATGGCTAAAGAAATTGAAGTCTCCGATGGAGAACATCACTTCATGTTGCCAAAGTTTGAAATACCAATCCTTTACTACAGGAATATTGGCACATATGAGGGCAAGTACAGTGAAGAATATCAACACCATACTTGAGTTTACGTGTCGTTTGAATTTACTCAAGAAACTATAGTTCGAATGTGACATAAGTAAATGAAATAGGTTAGATATTTAATAAATGCCGAAGATGCCCCTGATGTCAAATCAGCAATTTCCTCAGGCTGACAGGTACAGGGTCTTAAATACATCTCACTACTTAAACGGGCGCAAAAGTAGTCATTTTTTCAACAAAATTGCGAGATTGGACATTTTTTTATAAATTTGCCGACTGTTTTGAGCGGGCCAGCTGTACCCGCATTTACTGACAAATATAAAATTCACAGATATGGCAAAGAAAAACATTCATGAAAACGCCGAGACCGGAGTCGAGGCAATCTCAAAATCTGAGGCATTCCTCTCAAAGAACCTCAAGAAAGTCAGCATTATCGTAGTTCTGGTTCTCGTAGCAGGCGTAGGCGGTTATTTCTGGTACAACAGCGTACAGAACAAGAGAGCAGAAGTTAAGGAAAACTATTTTGCAGCCGAGTCTCTTGCTATGACAGCAACCGATTCTCTGACAAGATCCATGGCTCTCAACGAGATGAAGAATCTTGTGGAGGAGTACGGCGAGAGAAATGTAACCAAGGCAGTTCCTGTATACTCATTCGAGAAGGGTATCCTTGCTTATGAGCAGAAAAACTTCGAAGAGGCGATCAAATGCTTCGAAGAGTACGACGGAGAGGATGAGCTTTACAGATCACGCGCTCTTGCATGTATCGGAGACTGCTATGTAGAACTCGGCAAGTACAGCGATGCGATTACATACTATGCAAATGCAATTGCACTCGAGGACAACGAATTTGCCGCAGAGTACGCATTCAAGGCAGGACTCGCAGCAGAAAAGCTTGAGGACTACAAGAAGGCGCTCAACTATTACACAAGAGTAAAGGAGCAGTATCCTGGTACTCCAAGATCATACGAGATTGACAAGTACATCGGTCGTGTAGAAGTAAAATAATCAGACTATGGGAAGAGCATTTGAGTTCCGCAAGGAAAGAAAGTTCAAGAGATGGGGTCATATGGCCCGTGTCTTCACCAAGATCGGAAAGGAAATCACCATCGCTGTAAAGCAGGGTGGAGCTGACGTTACAGGTAACCCACGTCTTCGCGCACTTATCCAGACTGCACGAAGCGAGAACATGCCTAAGGACAACATCGAGCGCGCAATCAAAAGAGCTACAGATAAGGATCAGGCAGATTACAAGGAGGTAGTATTCGAAGGATACGGTCCTCATGGCATCGCAGTCCTCGTCGAGGCAGCTACTGACAACAACAACCGTACAGTTGCCAACGTACGTTCATATTTCACAAAGAGCGGCGGATCGCTCGGAACTTCCGGCAGCGTTGACTATATGTTCGACCGCAAGTGCATGTTCCGAATGAAGACCACAAACCCTTACGACCTCGAAGAGCTTGAGCTTGAGCTCATCGACTACGGCGTAGAGGAAATCTTCGAGGAGGAGAACGATAACGAGGAGACTGAAATCGTACTTTATGGTGAGTTCACTGCATTCAACGCCATCCAGAAATGGATCGAGGAAAACGGCTACGAACTTGTTGCGGCTGAATTCACACGTCTTCCAAACGTAGACCTTAAGGTTCTCGAAGGTGACGCTAAAGCAGATGTGGAGAAACTCATCGAGCGCATCGAGGAGGACGACGACGTACAGAACGTATACACAACAATGCAGCCGTAAGGCTATACGCCGTGAAGAACAGACTTTCAGAGTTCTGGAAGGAAAACAGGCGTTTTCTACAGGCATTCCTAATAGTATGGGGATGCCTGTTGGTTTTTGACCTCATCTACTCCAAGGCAGAAGTACATCTGATGCTTAACGGATACCATAGTCCCGCTTTGGACTTCATTTTCAAGCATATCACAAAGTTAGGCGAGGGATTCCCTGTATATCTTGGAATAGCATTGCTGGTTTTCAGCTGGAGGAAAGGCCTGTTCGTCCTGCTCAGTCAGGGCTTGACTTTCCTTGTGACCCAGGCTCTCAAGTTTCTGTTCGCCCACCCCAGACCAGCTACCTATTTCGATCAGATGGGCCTGGATCTCCCACAGACTGTAGAAGGTATCCGCCTCAGAAGGGCGATGAATTCGTTTCCGTCAGGCCATACTTCTGCAGCATTCGCTCTGTTTGTCAGCCTGGCATTCATAACCCCGAAACAATTCAGATGGATATGGCTGATCATGGCATGGCTGGTTGCATATTCACGCATATATCTTTCGCAGCATTTCCTTGAGGACATACTTCTGGGATCATTGATAGGCGTAGTATCTACATGTGCAATGTATCTAATATTAACTCATAAAAAATTAATATCATGAATTCAAATTTCAAGACCGACTTCGATGCTCTGAAGAGCACTGACTGGAAAAAACCAGAAATCAATTTCAAAAGTCCGTTGACACTTGTTCTTCTTGGACTCCTTCTTACCATGGCAGCAGTAGTATTCATTCCTTGGTTCTGCGTCGGAGTAAAGACTGACGTTAATGGAGTTGAGGCAGCAATAAAGCTTCGTGCATTCGGATTCAGTACCTGGTACGGAATCATCGGCCTGCTGGCTGCACTTGTCGCAGTTGCCGGTGTCATCTACAAGCACATGCCTGTCACATTCTGGTCGTCAGCAGTTGCAGTTGTGATGAGCATCATCGCCCTCAATTCATATCCTGAATCAAAGCTTGTAGTATCTGTAGACAAGGATACAAAGAAAGACCTCAAGGAGATGTGGGTTGAGGTATATGATAGAGAAGTCGATCTGGACGATCCTAAGAGCATTGCAACAGGATATGTACTCGGAAAGTATCCTAAGTTCAAAGTTCCTGGATCAGTTGTGGAAATTGTATGCGCAGCAGACCAGAGAATGGTGAAGAAGATCATCAAGGACAGCGACGTTGACCTGAAGGATGAAGGAGTAAAGGTAATGAAGCATCGTCTGGGAGCCCTACTTTTCCTGTTCCTGAGTCTTGGAGCTAGCGTAATTTCATATATTGTCATCGGAGGCACATGTCCTTGTGCATGCAGAAAGGAAACTGAGCCTGCCGCAACAGAAGAGCCAAAAGAAGAAAACATTCAGGAGTAAAAGATATGACACGTATCGAAACTGACCTCTTGGGATCTTTGGAGGTTCCTTCTGAAGTTCTGTACGGAGTGCAGACTCTTCGTGGTATAGTAAACTTCCCTATCAGCAATTTCCATCTTTGCAACTATCCCCTCTTCATCAATGGACTGGCAATGACAAAGCTCGGCGCAGCTGTAGCGAACCACCAGCTTGGTCTGCTTACAGACGAACAGTACGAAGCAATCACTCAGGCCTGCAAGGAGATACTTGACGGAAAACACCATGATCAATTCCCTGTAGACATGATCCAGGGTGGTGCGGGAACAACTACAAACATGAATGCAAACGAGGTGATTGCCAACCGTGCACTGCAGATCATGGGACATCAGCCTGGAGAATACCAGTACTGCTCTCCAAACGACCATGTAAACTGTTCACAGTCAACTAATGACGCTTATCCAACCGCCATCCACCTCGGACTATATGCTACGCATCTTAAGTTCATGGAGCACTATACGAAGCTCATTGAATCATTCGAGGCAAAGGCAGTGGAATTCGCCGACATCATCAAGATGGGCCGTACCCAGCTCGAAGATGCAGTGCCTATGACTCTTGGACAGACTTTCGGAGCATTCGCCTCAATCCTTAAGGACGAGATCCGCAACATCAACTTTGCTGCAGAGGAATTCCTTACAGTAAACATGGGTGCAACTGCTATCGGAACAGGTATCTGCTCTGAACCGGGGTATGCAGAGCGCTGCGTTGCAGCCCTTAGAGAGATTACCGGATGGGAAATCAAGCTTGCAGACAATCTGGTGGCTGCCACATCAGACACATCATGCATGGTAGGATACTCATCGGCTCTTCGCAGAATCGTTACCAAGATGAACAAGATCTGCAATGATCTCCGTCTTCTGGGTTCCGGTCCACGTTGCGGTCTGCATGAATTCGATCTTCCTGCACGCCAGCCTGGTTCATCAATCATGCCTGGCAAGGTTAATCCTGTCATCCCTGAGGTCATGAATCAGATTTCATACAAGGTAATAGGAAATGACCTCTGCGTTGCGATGTCATCCGAGGAAGCACAGATGGAGCTCAATGCAATGGAGCCTGTAATGGCACAGTGCTGCTTCGAGTCTGCAGAAATCATGATGAACGGATTCGATACCCTCCGCATCAACTGCGTTGACGGAATCAAGGCAAATCCTGAGCAGTGCAGAAAATATGTACTTGACAGTTTCGGAGTAGTTACAGCGCTTAACCCGGTAATAGGATATAAGAACTCTACCAAGATCGTGAAGGAAGCGATGGCTACCGGAAAGAGCATTTATGACCTGGTTCTCGAACATGATATCCTCAGCAAGGAAGACCTCGACAGGATACTTGCTCCAGAAAACATGATCAAGCCTGTCAAGCTCGACATCAAGCCTAAGAGATAAACATCACTGGCATACACAAATCAAGCGACTCTTACCACAGATGGCAGGAGTCGCTTGATTTATATTTAATAACTTACTATTTTCCGATAGCTTTGAAGAATGCTCCGACGCCAGCAACAAGAGTAGATAGAAGGAAAAGTACTGCACCGATATGAGAATCCAGACCTAATTCAATAATCAAATCAAGGTCTCTAAGGGTATAATCACCAGGAATCGCAAAACAACCTATGACAGCAAAGAGAAGAGTTGTTACGATAATCCACAAAGCAAGCGCATAATGCTTATACAGGAGAGCAACAGCAGCTGCACTGGTGAAAAGGAAAGCAAAGATTCCATACCAGGTTGTGATTCCAAGATATACATCAGGATCTCTCCATGGTCCTAATGTTACTGTACACCATGGCAGAAATACACAGAGAAGCATGGTAGCAACACCGCCAAGAGCTATAAGGCCCATCACATCCTTGAAATTTACCTCAGGCTTAGCCCAGTTGGTCTGTCCGATTGCCTTGAAATCGGGAAGAAGCATTTTGAAATTCATAGACATTGATTTTAAAGGTTAAACTTTCCAAATATACAAAATAATTTAAAGTTACAGACTGCTGCCTCCGATAAAGCTTCTGATGAGGGATGTTGCAGGAACATCCTTGTCTGACACCGGAGCAAAATAGCTGAGGAACTTCATGAGTCTGTGTACATCTGAATACTCAGGACAATTTTTAGGTACTGTCATCAGGATGCGCTCTGCGTGAGCTCTGATGACCGGGAACTCAACTATATATGAAGAGTTGAACAACACGTCAGCGCACTCCTGATACGGATATATCCATTTGACCTCTGAACGACGCACATTAGGCCAGTTCATGATGGAATCCCTCGCACTGAACGCACCCTTAGTATAATCTCTCACGATACGGCGTATCAGACGGTTGTCGCTGGTAGGGATACAGTTGTGGTCGTCAAGGGATATGCTGGTAATGGTATTGATGAAGATCCTGTACTTTGACGATTCCGGTACCTGATCGGTCAGACGAGGGTTAAGTGCGTGTATGCCTTCGATCAGGAGTACCATTCCCTTCTCCAACTTGAGTTTCTTTCCATTGAATTCTCTAAGGCCCGTAACAAAATTATATTCCGGAACCTCCACTGTCTTCCCTGCCAGAAGCTTGAGAACATCGCTCTGCAGATACCTATGGTCGACTGTATCGAAATTATCAAAGTCAAACGAACCGTCAGGAAGCAACGGAGTATCGAGTCTGTTTACAAAATAATCGTCAGTAGAGAATGAGATAGGGTGAAGACCGCATGCCTTCAGCTGAATGCTCAGACGCTTGCAGAAAGTAGACTTTCCGCTGCTTGAAGGGCCTGTGATAAGGACAAGACGTACAGGATCCGTATCCTGATTCACCCGTCTTTCTATCTCTTCCGCTATCTGAACGATCTTCTTTTCCTGAAGTGCTTCAGCAATCTTGATAAGATCGCCCGCCTCTCCTCTCTGACACGCAAGATTCACATCTCCGACATTATCCAGTCCCATGATCTTGTTCCACCTGAGGTTCTCGCTGAACACCTCGAAGGTCTTAGGCTGTTCTGTGAACGGAGCCAGTTCCTCCGGCTTATGTCGGTCCGGAACTCTGAGCAACAATCCATCCCTGTACATGGTCAGGCTCCATACCTTGAGATATGAAGTATCAGGCAGCAATGCCTCATAATAATAATCAGGAGTATCGCCGAGGGTATAGTAATTGACAAAGACATCACCAGCTGTCTCCAGAAGACGGACCTTGTCAGAATACCCTTTCTTTTCAAACATCTCTATAGCCTCATCTGTCCTGACCTCATGACGTTTGAAAGGCATCTCAAGGGCGACTATTTCGCGCATTCTTGCAATGATTCTGTCAGTATCGTCCTGAGTCAGGGCAGTCCCGTCACGTTTATCGATGGCACAGAAATATCCCTTGGAAATCGGTCTTCTGAGAACTATCTTGCATGAAGGGTACACATCCTGAGCAGCTTTGCAAAGGAGAAAGCAAAGGGAACTGCAATAGACGCTGCGTCCTGTGTATGTCGTATAATCGACAAACTCCACCTGCCTGTTATTGAAAGCCCTGTACTTGAGTCCTTGACACACATTGTTCACCTTGGCGGCAAGAACAGGATAGGCTGGGTTCATTTCCGGAAGAAAAGCCGGAAGCATGTCCAGCAATGTAGTACCTTCTGGAAAGGACTTGCTGGTCTGGGTATTGATGCAGAATATCTTTACCATAGCTGTTTCAGGTTTCAATTCAGCGAATATACGAAATTAAATTCGTATTTTTGCACTTCCAAATGGAATTCAGGATAATGGAGACAATCAGATTGAATAACGGAGTCGAGATGCCGGTGCTCGGATATGGCGTCTTCAAGGTAGACCCGGCAGAATGCGAGCGTTGCGTAACTGACGCTATAGCAGCAGGTTACAGACTTATTGATACTGCGCAATTCTACGCAAACGAGGAGGGTGTGGGTAATGCAATCGCCAAAAGCGGCATCGCACGAGAGGAATTTTTCATAGTGACCAAGATATGGATAACAAACTCCGGCGAGGAAAAAGCTGCCGCATCATTTGAGGAAAGTCTCAGAAAGCTCCAGACCGATTATGTGGACCTGCTGCTGGTCCACCAGCCTTTCGGAGACTATTACGGCACATACAGAGTGTTGGAGAGACTTCTTGCTGAAGGCAGGACACGTGCGATAGGATTGAGCAATTTCCGTCAGGACCGTTTCTATGACCTTACATATCATTCCAATGTAAAGCCTGCCGTAAATCAGCTGGAAACCAATGTCTTCAGCCAGCAGCTGCAGATAAGGGAACTTATGGCAGAAACTGATACCAAGGTTATGGCATGGGCTCCTATGGCTCAAGGAAAGGACAATTTCTTCAATCATGGAATCTTGAGCGAAATAGGCAGGAAATATGGCAAGACGGCCTCGCAGGTAGGACTGCGTTTCCTGGTACAGCAAGGCATCCCCGCAATTCCCAAATCAACATCGCCAGAGCGCATGAAGGAGAACATCGACATCTTCGACTTTGAACTTACTGCAGATGAAATGGAAAGCCTCAAAGCCCTGAATCTCCATGATGGAGGAACACGTGACTACACTGACCTGGGCTATGCAAGCAGAATCATCGCCCAGACATTCTAAAAAAGAATACAGTCGCGCTACTTGCGTGACTGTATTCTTTTTCTGAGTATATCCGACATGTTCGGCAATTTATTGTCAGCATCGCTCCTGTCCAACCATTGCTCTGCCAGATAATAATCCCCAAGCATATAGCATGCAACTGCTATATTGTATTCCGCACAGGCGCGCTTCATAAGATCGTTCGTATCCAGAAGGGTAAACCACTGGTCAATCGCCCCCTTCCAGTCAAATGCTTCAGCACGATCCAAAGCCTTGTACCACTTCTCACTGTCATAGTATGCAAGAGAATACGCCTCAGTCTTCCACTGCGGCTTGAACGAGTCAGAAATCAGCTTGCCGGCATCGATGCCTCCGTCAGTAAGAGTCTCATACGCACTGCTCACATGGCTGCTTCCCGCAAATGTATGAACCTTTTCCGACTTGTCCATTCCGTCGAAGCAATGAAGTTTCATTGTAAATGGCCTCATTCCCTGCTTGTTCTCTCCTAATGACACCTCGTCAAAAAGAAAGACCACATCCGCATCAGTATCTATCAGCAAAGTAATGAGAGAGTCACGCGAAGCATAATCTGCACCTTCCTTGACAGGCATACGGAATATAGGGACGCTCCCCTCACCCGTACCGTAATCCTCCTCAAGCGAACGGGCCAGGCCTTCAGCCATACCTCCGTTGAAAAAGGATTCATTCGGATCCGCTCCCTCGAGGTAAACTACTGATACATTTTTCCCTGTAAGGTCTATTCCGGACTTGGACGGATTCCGCATCTCTATATGCATGATATGCTTGCTCGGGCCACACGACACCAATATCAGAAGCAATAATGGAAAAAGGAACCTTTTCATATAGTTTAAATTTCTAATGGCTCAGCGATAAGGTCATATTCGTCTGCACCGACGACCCGGACCTTGATGAATTCTCCAACAAGAGAATAAGGATCGATATCACCCATCAGAGCCGGATCATGCTTTACAAGAATCTCGCCGTCAACCTCAGGACTTTCAAATTCGCTTCTGCACACGAATACACCGTCAGCGAAATCATCCACAATCACATCTATCTCTGAACCGACGCGCGACTGATTGAATGCCAGCGAAATTTCGCTCTGGAGGGTCATCAGCTCATCAAGACGCTCCTGCTTTACCTTGGCGGATATGCTGTCCTTGAAATGCTCTGCACCATAAGTCCCCTCTTCCTCGGAATACATAAAGGCTCCCAGACGCTCCAGACGGGCTTCACGGACAAAATCAAGCAGTTCATTGAACTCACGCTTTCCTTCACCCGGATGTCCCACGATCATGGTCGTACGGAGCACGACTCCAGGCACTCGCTCCCTCATCTTGCGTATCAGCTCACGGGTCCATGCACCGTCAACGTTACGATGCATATTGTCCAGCACCTTATCTGCTATATGTTGAAGAGGTATATCCATATAACGGCAGACCTTAGGATTGTCAGCCATCTGGTCCAGCACATCCTCTGGGAAGGCTGCAGGATATGAATAATGGATGCGGATCCATTCTATTCCTTCGACTTCGGACAATTTCTGGAGAAGTTCGGCCAGGGCACGACGCCTGTACAGATCAAGTCCATAGTATGTGGTATCCTGAGCGATTATTATGAGCTCACGTACGCCTTTGGCGGCAAGTTTCTGAGCTTCCTCGACCAGTTTCTCAATTGGCACGGACTTATGTGCTCCGCGGATAAACGGGATTGCACAATATGAGCAGCGACGGTCACAGCCCTCAGATATCTTCAGATAAGCGTAATGAGACGGTGTGGTCAGGTATCTCTCAGCAGCTTTTGCAGAAGACGGTTCCGCTCCGAGCTCCTTGATGACCGGATCGAAATCACGGGCACCGAACCATGCATCCACCTCAGGTATCAGTTCAGGAAGTTCAGAGCCATATCTCTGTGAAAGACAGCCGAATACGATTATTTTCCCGACCTCGCCACGGGCCTTTCTCTCAACAGCCTCAAGTACAGCCTGAACGGATTCTTCCTTTGCATCACCGATAAAGCCACAGGTATTGAGCAGCAGTATATCAACGGGAATATCCTCTCCCTCGGGAATGATCTCATAAAGATCCTCCACCTGGGAAAGGATATGTTCCGTGTCGACCTTGTTCTTGGAACAGCCCAAGGTCACTGTCTGAAGCTTCATCATGGGTCTTACTCCTGCTCCTGAGTTTCCTCCTCTTCAAAATCAAGAGAAGCATACTTCTTGAGAGCATTGTACCACTCGACTACCTTCTTCATATGTGAAACATAGAAACGGTCACGGTCGTATGTTGGGAGAGCCTTCTCAAAGAGCGCCTTGAGAGTCTCCGGAGCAGACTTCGCGTTAGGTGCATCTTCCTCACCGAGAACCTCCTTCATATTGAGAAGAACCTGCTGGAGCTTCACTTCCTCATCGTCAGTATAGATTGAAATATCTGCAAGCGAAGTAATCTTGCTTGTAGCGCTGACTGCACTTCTCTTCTTGTCTGCAAGTGCCTCAACTACAGCACCAGTACGGGTAGATGAAATATAAAGGAACAATCCGCTCTGACCTGAAATAGCCAGAATCTTCTTAAGATCTGTTTTCATTTTGTAATGTTTTTAATATTTCTGTTATACTTGTCTTCAAATCATCATACGTGCCGTTATTGCTAATCACATAATCGACACGAGGGTCCTTAAGACCATCGGAAAGCTCGTTCATAAGCCTCTGACGGCTCATCCGGGCCAATATGGCATCTTCAGATGCACGATCTCGTGCACATGCTCTGCCGAGTCTTACCTCAAAAGGAGCGTCGACAAGTATGACCTTGTCGCCAAATCCCTCAAACTGAGGTTTTTCCAGAATTGTGGCAGACTCAAAAACCACAATATCTTCCCCACATTCTCCGGCAAACTTGTTGAAATCCCCTATCATTACCGGAAACAGCAATTCCTCCACAATCTCCAATGCATCTGCATCGGTAAAAATTCTTCCTGCAAGCAAAGACGGAACAAAGCGTCCTTCTTCGTCTCTGAACGATTCACCCAACCGCTCTTCAATTTCACTCAAGAGGGTCGGATGGTCGAGATAAAGTGCCTTTGCCCGGGAGTCAGCATCATATTGGGCGCTGATGCCCATATCCTTTAATATACGGCAGACTTCGGACTTTCCGCTTCCTATACCGCCCGTAATGACCAGAACCGTCATTTGCGTACCTCCCTCAGCTTCACAGCAATAGGAATGACCTCGCAATTGATAACGCCGTCAGGCAGGGAGGTAGAGGTGACTTTGGCATGACCTGTAATCGATGACTGGAAGTCATTATAATCAACTACAAGCATGATTCCCTTCTTCGGGTCTGCCTTGAGAGGAAATTCACAATCCATAATTACATCCACAGTTGCAGGGTCAGTCTGATAAGCCCTGTCTCTTGGAGCATTGATCACCTTAACAGGTACGGACTCGGCCTTGATTTCAACATAGCGTACCACATTCATCGAATAATGGACCTCATCCGCGGATAAACGCATACCGCTAATTGGCTCCAGGGATATGATACCATTGATATCTCCCGATATATCCGTCTGACGTATCATGGAAGTCTTCACATGATCGATGCTTTCCAGATGGAACTTGTCTCCATATACGGTAACCGAATCCGGGGTAATCACCAGATTTCCGTTTGCGACATACTGATCCTCATAAATGAATGAGTAAACCGGTCTTACCGGTACCCTTTTATGGGTTTCATCCTGGAATCTGAAATACACACGGTCAGAAACGAAATACTCTACAGACACATTACTGCCGAAAATCGGCTCGACATATTCATGAAGCTTTTCAGCAGATATATAGTATCTGTCATCTTCTTCATGAACCATTATGGACGCAGGGAAAGTGACTTCCACTTTCCTGTTGCGCGTCATATGCGCATAGAGAGCCTGCCATCCGGTAGTACGGCACTTCGCCATGACCTCAGAAGGTGTCGTAGAGCAATCCGAGTGTCCTTCGATATTACTGTAAGCCTCGACATTGACCGTGATATACACACTATATTCAAGCGAGAGCTTATGGATCATCCATACACTAAATGCCAACAGGAGAGAGAGCAGAAGAACCACCCAGTCTCTCCCGTTGATATTAAGCAACTTGAAGATTTTATTTAAAATCCCTCTCATTAAATTTCAGAAAATCCTACTGCTGAGGATCTGAGAAGTCCTTTACGAGAGCCTGCTTGCTGACGCGCATCTTCACGCCATTGTCAACCTCGATAAGAACTGTAGCTTCCTTGATTTCAACAACAGTACCATAGATACCGCCGATGGTAACTACCTTGTCACCCTTCTTGAGTGAATCGCGGAAGTTCTGAAGCTCCTTCTGCTGCTTCTTCTGTGGGCGGATCATAAAGAACCACATTACAACGAAGATAAGAGCAAGCATGATCCACATAGACCAGCCACTACGTCCACCCTGCTGAGTGTTTGCTTCCTTCGCTCCTTCAGGATCAGCCGGCTGCTCAGTATGAGTAGTAACTTCTGATGTCTGGTCGACAACAACCTCACTTACTTCCTGTACCTGGCCATCCTGAGCCAGTAAAAAAATTGTCTTCATTTCTTAATCGATTAAATATGAATATTATAATAAACCTTTTCCTTCCTTTACGATCTGGCCTTCATTTGCAAGCTGCTGGATGAGCCTGTCAAGAAGTCCGTTGACGAAAGCACGGCTCTTAGGAGTGCCGTAGTATTTCGAGAGCTCGACATATTCGTTGATGGTAACCTTTACAGGGATGCTCGGGAAGTTCACCGCCTCGGCAAGGCCCATTACTATAAGTATTACGTCTGTAGAGAACAGACGTTCCTTTTCCCATCCTGTCACAGACTCCGCAACCATAGCAGAGTACTTCTCATAACCGGCAAATGAATGCTGGAGAAGACGAGTAACGAAAAGCTTGTCGCTTTCCACCTCCGGCCCCTTCATCATTTCACTCTGATAAAGCGCAGGAAGCTTCCATGATTCGCCGTCAGCAAATGACCTGAAAGTCCTGCAGCACCATGTGAGAGCATAAGCAAGATCATCGTTCCAATGAAGCGACTTCTCCTCGAGAATCATTTCAAGTTCCTCGCTGTCAACGAATTCCTCCTCGAAAATCTTTGTAAACAGCTTGCAGTCCTCCGCGAGGGAACTCTGACCGGACTGCATATACTCCTTGTAATACTCCTTGGAAGCGACAGAAGTCATGACTTTCTTGAGAAGAAGGTCATACTGTGCCCATGAATATTTTTTCTTGGCTATGGTCTTCTGAAAATCCACATCCCCGTCAAGAAGCTTTGCCAGCGCATTGTCGGCAAACTTCATGTTCGGATTGCGTTCCTCTTCAGTCTGATTGAACTTGGTCTGGGCCGCCTCGATCCTCTGTCTTGCAATCTGCGTCAAAGGAGATACGATAGACAGCATATAGAGATAAAGATCCCTTGTCGCCTCACACGACTGCTCGAGCTGAGTCTGGGCCTGAGCGAGTGTCATATTGTCAGCTAAAACGCTACCGTATAGCACTTTAAAGGCCTTGATCCTTAAGATACGTCTGTTAAGCATAAGTAATAATCAAAATTTTATGCAAATATACATTGAATTTCAGAAAAATCCCTAACTTTGTAAAGATTTACTAAAAAAGATAAGCTATGTATAGTGAGGATTATGATGGAGCAAATGCTCAGGAGCGCTCAGGTGAGGATGTTTTCTCTAAACCGGTAAGAGCTGGAAAGCGTACATACTTCTTTGACGTCAAGGCTACAAAGGGTAAGGATTATTACCTGACGATCACTGAAAGCAAGCGCAGGGTGGACAACGACGGTCATTTCGCTTATGACAAACACAAGATTTTCCTTTACAAGGAGGATTTCGAGAAGTTTACAGAAGGACTCGAAGAAGTGATCGAATACATCAGGAAGAACTGCCTCAAGGACAGAGGTGCCGCGGATAGATTCAACAACGTGGATTTCGAGGAACTTTAAAAGACAACATAGAAGGGCGGCAGAAATGCTGTCCTTTACTTTTATCATATGAAAAACTATGGATTCATACGCACAGCTGCGGCTGTGCCCGCACTCCGGCTTGCAGATCCTTATTCCAATGCAGAAGAGATCTGCCGCCTCATTGACAAGGCTGTCAGCGAAGAAGTCTCACTGGTGGCATTTCCGGAACTGGCCCTCACAGGAGCGACATGTGGCGATCTTTTCTCTTTGGAAAAGCTGCAGAAAGGGGCCGAAGAAGGATTGAAGAAAATCATCACCCATTGCGAAGAAAAGAGCATAGCAGTGATAGTAGGAGTACCTGTCAGACACAACGGAAGGTTATACAACTGTGCTGCAGTGATAAAGGACGGCATACTTGCAGGCCTGGTTCCAAAGACCTATGGAACGGGCAGGACGCCCTTTGCTTCCGGAAGTGATTTTGCAGGACAGGATGCTTACTGCGAGGTTCTTTATGCAGGAGAGTATTGCATAATGTCCCCTGCTCAGATTTTTGAAATCGGACAGACAAAGTTTGCTGTTGAAATCGGAGAAGACCGTCTCAGCACGCTCCCGCCATCTTTATTCCATGCAATCGAAGGTGCGCAGATAATTGTAAACCCGTCAGCATCTGCAGAAATCCTATATACTGACTTATACCGCAAGGAATCACTCAGCCAGCACTCTGCAAGAACCCACACCGGATACGTCTACGCGTCTGCTGGTATTGGAGAATCATCGACAGACAAGGTATACGCAGGTGCAGCTGCAATATGGGAGAATGGAGAACAGCTGGCTGAAAACGGCCGTTTCAGGACTGAATCCAGTCTGATCATCGCTGACATCGACACGGAAAGACTATCTGCAATGAGGACCAGGGACGAGGGATTCAGAAATACCGCTCCCGGCGGGTCCGGATACAGGTACATGACCGTCGATCTCGGAGAAACTGCATACCAGACTGACTTTACTGCAAAACTATGCAGACACATAGAACCATTACCATTCGCATCTGCCAAGGATCTGGACTACCGATGCAGGGAGATTCTCGACATCCAGGCCGCAGGACTCGCCAGAAGGCTGGGACACATTGGTTGCAATACTGCAGTAATCGGTATCTCGGGAGGACTGGACAGCACTCTGGCTCTGATAGTTGCAGCTATGGCATTTGACAAGCTCGGATGGTCAAGAGACCGCATCGTCGGAGTGACGATGCCAGGATATGGCACAACAGCAAGGACAAAAAGCAATGCGACGGACCTGATGGAAGCGCTCGGCATCACATCCCGCGAGATATCCATTGTAGCCGCATGCGACCAGCATTTCAAGGATCTGGGACACGACAGGAATGTCCACGATGTGACCTTCGAGAACTCTCAGGCAAGAGAAAGGACGCAGATCCTCATGGATATTGCCAATCAGACAAACGGTCTGGTTGTCGGCACAGGAGACCTTTCCGAACTTGCCTTGGGATGGGCGACATACAACGGCGACCATATGTCAATGTACGGCGTCAATGCAGATGTTCCTAAAACATTGGTTCGTAGCCTTGTAAGATGGGCCGCAGAAAACAGATTCGACTCCGGCAAGACCGAAGGTGCACGTGGAGTCGGGGAAATCCTCCTGGATATAGTCGACACACCTATCAGTCCGGAACTTCTTCCGGCAAATGACAAGGGAGAAATCCAGCAGGTTACAGAAGACCTTGTAGGTCCGTACGAGCTGCACGACTTCTTCCTGTACAATTTCATGAGGAACGGCTACTGTCCGGAAAAGATATTCTTCCTGGCCAAGAAGGCGTTTGTCGGATCATACGACGAAGAGACCATAAAGAAATGGTTGAAGACCTTCATGAGAAGATTCTTCAACCAGCAGTTCAAACGTTCGTGCCTGCCTGACGGCCCGGCAGTCGGATCGGTTTCCCTCTCCCCTCGTGGAGCATGGAACATGCCATCTGATGCATTCAGCACGATGTTTCAGGACGATGTCCTATAGATTACGCTTGTCGTATTCCAGGAACCGGTCAAAACTATAGCTTCCAGCCCCTTCGGTCTGACGGATGATTCTCTCGTAGATGATCTGTCGTGAAGGGGCATTGAATTCTCCGTTATTGTTATACATGATACCTCCTTGCGAAGCACACCAGTAATTATTACGTGAGACATAGGTTACATCAGTGTATCCTGACCTGCCAATGAAGGAATCCCAGTTCCAGGAATTCCTGTCTGTAGTGACATTCCTGTAGAATCCTTTTGCATGCCAGTCCTCCAGATCGTTTCCATATGATTTGGATTCATATTCATCTCCCAGACGGCCGAATGCATGCCCGCCCAGTTCATGTCTTACAAGTCCGCGCGTTCCCATGGAATTGTTGGCAGGAAGCACTGCAATTGCGAATGAAGCATATGGCTCACCCAAAACGCCCGTATTCGAATAGATGTCCCTGTATGGATAGCCGCAGGATCCCGCAACCACATCTGTATTTACAAGCACAAGAGCAACAGTCCTGTAATATTCAGCATCCGAAGACAGGCCCAATGTCTTCTTAACAACATCAATCACCTTGTCTCGTCCGGAATCATATACCCACATTGCGGTAGAGTTACCGTTCCAATATGTATCGAAGTATGTATTTACTTTCAGGCCCTGGCTCTCTATGTCAACCCCCTCGTCCATAGACTCATATGCCACCATATAGACATTGAAGCGCTCCTTGAAGCTCTTCAGCGGTTCGACGCTGAAGAAGGCATCCATTGCAGATCTTGCAGACCTCTCGAACTTTCCTCCGTGACGGAGGTCCTTCTGCTGATAGCCATCTCCGAGGATGACAAGGTTTAGAGGAGTATATCCGGAAGAGGCTGAGTTCAGTCTGAGGATTTCTCCATCTTCGAAATATGAGGCAACTCCCTGACGTTGGTAAACAGCACCTGTACGAGTATCAGTAAGTGAATTCTTGTCTGATGACAATCTGAATATATAGGACAGGGACGGTATCTCAAGATACCCGCTGGACGTATTATAAATTGCAGGAAGTGTACCGGACGCAAGGCCACTGACCAGATAACCACCTTCTCTTCCATAGTCCAGACGCACTTCCATACTCTGATCCGAACCGGATAATTTCCAGAGTCCTGCATACTCTTCGTAACATGGAACAGATCCTGTCCCGAGCTGAATTATATAAACGGTCTTTGTAAAATTGGCCTTACCCAAAGCGGAAGTACGAGGTTCGAAATTCACTGCGCCCACACGCGCCTGATGGCTTGAATTTGCCTTTGCCGTGTAGATATTCCCCTCCTGCGACAGCCAGTCTCCACCTTGAACGATCTCCGAATAGACATATGGATAACCTGTGTTGTTCACATTCAAGGATATTTCACCACCGGAAGCCGGAATCGGAGCCACAGGATCGATATCGAAGTATCCATATTCAGTAAACTCCAGAGTCCTTACCAGGGTACCCTCGCCATAATCCATGTATACATAGACCTTCTGCATTGAGACATCATAGTCAGGGCTGATGTCAACATAGATATATCCGTCAGAGTATTGAGATCTATGGCTGACGGATACGTTGCCGACATTTCTGTTTCCAAAGCAGGTGATATCGGCTGTTCCTGTCGAGCTGGAATACTTATAATATATGCTGATCCTGGATCCGGATACCACATTCCTGTTATAGCTGATATCCAGCGTAGCTGTCTTTGATTTGGGTATTTTGAATACGGTTCCGTCAGTCAGGACAAATTCGACTTCGTCAGTCCCGTCCTTCACCGATCCGACGCCGGTTCCCTGATATCCGGGTGCAGAACCTACGGACATTTCCTCCCAGGTCCTGCCATCGTCAAGTGACACATACCAGCAGTCCCCTTCCACTTTAAGCACAGGTGATACGGCATTACGTCCGACAGGAACCTTAGCCCCCTGTGCATCAAGTATATACTCCCCGTTCATGGTCCACCATATTCCTTCTTCATCTTCAATTACCGAGATGACAGGAGGAACAGGCCCTGACGGCGTGTCCAGGATAACAGGCAGATAAAGAGTGATGGTCTCAGCATTTTTGAATGTGATTATATAGCCAATGACCTCATCATATACATCCTTGATTTCCGACACTCCTGTTATCTCTTCACGCGCCTGGATCTGCGCTACAAGCTGCTGAAGTGATTCTATGCGCGAATTGATGGCATCACACTCTTTGCCGAGCTCACTGATCTCCTGTCTTACATCCTCTACATCATTTTCCAGATCAGACAGATCCGCACATGCACCCAAAGCGCATGCACAGATCAGGAATATGAACTTATGCAAGTATTTCATCATCATTTGATATCAGAGATGACAGTCCTACCGGAAGAATTGAAACTCAGCAGTCTCCAATCCTGGTCGGGACATCCGTCTATAGTAAAGATAAGGAATGCACGCTGCTTCACAAGAGCCACGTCCGAGCGTGTCTGAATACGGATCTCTCCTGTCTTTTCATCCGAAGCAGCCACCTCAGAATACTGGACATCCACGTCATCGACAATCACAGATACCTTCTTCAAGGCAGAATATCTTACAGTAACTACGTCCCCTGGAACATGAGCTGCGCTCGAGTCGACTGAAAGCGACAAAAGTCCGTCAACCGCAACCGGCAATGTTATCTTCTGGCCGTCAGCAAGTGTCAATATCACCTTGGCCGGATCTGACAGATCTACGTCACTGAAGACATAGCCGCCCGCACTATGAACCGGCACATCTGCAAGATACTCCCATGAAGCACCGTCATCATATGTCACATACCACTTCCCTTCTTCTATCTTCAGCTGCGGAGTGACTCCGTCTGTCCCGACCGGAACGCGCTTGCCATCCTGATCAAGGACATATTCACCGTCAGCCGCCCAGTACCATACTCCGTCTTCACCCTGTCTCACAGAGATTACAGGCGCCTGGACAGGCGGCACCTCGTCAGGAGTTTCCTTCTGAGCCGGAATCCATACTGTAACTGTCGGGCTATCCACGAAAGTGATTGTAAATCCCTGTCCTTCAGAGTTTGAAATATTCTGGACACTTGTCACGAAATCTCGGTTGGCTACCGCGTCCACAACAGCAGAAAGCGCATCGATGGATTCATTCATCGACTCACATCTACCCTGCAGCGCAGCGAGCTGATCCTTCAGATCAGCGATATCATCCTCAAGAGGCTTGAGGTCTGTACATGAAATGGTTGCAGCACATAATGCCGCAACCATGATTCCATTAAATATTCTCATTACAATGATCGGATAATTTCAGAGAACAACAGAGTCATCTTGTCAGCTGCGGCATCAGCTGCTTCAACTACATCATCACCATCATTTACATAATCCTCGGCATAGTCATCATGTGCTTCATTGGTAATTACTGACATACCGAACACAGGAATATCCGAGTGACGGGCGACGATGACCTCAGGAATTGTCGACATACCTACCGCATCTGCTCCTATGAGTCTGAAATACTTATACTCTGCCGGTGTCTCATATGACGGGCCTGTGCCTGCGAAATACACTCCGCTCTTGAGCTCGATGCAGTGTCTTGCGGCAAGTTCGAATGCCCTTCTGCGAAGCTCTCCGTCATAAGGGCGGGTCATATCAGGGAAACGAGGTCCGAACTCTTCCATATTAGGTCCTACCAGAGGATTTGGAAGATGGTTGATATGATCTGTTATTACCATCAGGTCTCCTACCTTGAAGTCGAAGTTCACGCCACCAGCCGCATTTGAAACGAAAAGATACTGTATTCCGAGAACCTTCATCACTCTGATCGGCAGGGTGACAAGCTCCATAGGATAGCCCTCATAATAATGGACACGTCCCTGCATCGCTACAACGAACTTTCCGCCGAGCTCTCCTGCAATGAAATTACCCTTATGTCCTACTGCTGTAGAGACAGGGAAGCCCGGTATATCCTTATAAGGAATCACAGTCTTGTTCTCGATCTTCTCGGCAAGTTTGCCAAGGCCGCTTCCGAGTACGATTCCAGCAAATGGCTTACGGCCATCAAGTTTTGCTGCAATATAATCCGCAGCAGTCATTATTTTCTCTACTCTTGCATCCATGTGATGATATGTTTAGCGTAAGGAAACCTTACATAAGTTTTGTCATGACGGTTCTGGCCTGTTCCAGAATTTCCTTTTCTCCCGCTACAATCCTGTTCCTCATCAGGAAGTTTCCGTTACATATTACCGAATCAACACAGTCTGAATGAGCGGAATAAATGAAATTGGCCAGGAATGAGCCAGGCGAAAGGAAATGATAATTGTCTGTATCTATTATCAGGAGGTCAGCAAGCGCTCCAGCCTCTATTTTGCCTATATTCAGACCAAGAGCCTTTCCGGCATTTGCTGTTGCCGCCGCAAGAAGCTCCTCCAGCGGCATTGCGGTAGGATCGTCTCTCCAGGCCTTCTGAATCATCGCAGAGGTCTTTATGGTCTCAAGCATGTCAAGATTGTTTGAAGACGCACAGCCATCCGTTCCCAGACAGATGTTCGCTCCGGCATCACGGAGCTCATTATAACGGAATCTGTAACCGGAAGCCAGCTTGAGGTTTGAATTCACATTATGAACGCATGTGACTCCCCTTTCTCCGAGGATCTTCACATCTTCATCAGATACCCACAAAGTGTGTGCAGCAATGACATCAGGGCCAAGAACACCAAGGCTGTCAAGATATTCAACCGGAGACATCCCGCCATGCTGTGCCTTGCAGTCCTCCACTTCCTTTCTGGTCTCCGAAAGATGGATATGAATCTTAAGTCCCCTTTCACGGGCAAAACCGACTGCCCACAACATCAGAGGCTCGCTCACGGAATATATGGCATGAATGGCTATGGCGAACTGGGAAATATCAGTCCATGTCATCGCCTCATCATACATCTCCCTGCATTGTATTTTCTGACGTTCGGACTCTTCGGGGTCATTCCGGTCACAGATGACATATGCGAGAACCGGGCGCAGGCCCATTTCAACTGCTGCCTTATGAGCCATAGGCATATGCCAGTAATGGTCATTGAAAGTAGTCGTTCCTGTCTTGATCATTTCCAGACAGGCAACTTTTGTAGCATGATAGACATATTCTTCATCTATCTTGGATTCAACGTCCCAGATACGGTCTATCCATTCGTGAAATGCTATATCCTCTCCCACACCTCTCATCATGGCCATACCGGCATGAGTATGCATATTCACAAGACCGGGAAGGACTGCCTTGCCTGTACAGTCAACCACTTCTGTTCCATGGGGTACGGCAGACCCGTCAATAGTCGCCTCAACTTTGGAAATATGATTGCCCTCAATAAGAATATCTGCGGCACCTCCCTCTGCTGCAATATTTTTCAACAAAATCGAACCCATAAAAAACATTCATTTAAAGTTTTCAAAGATACATAAATAAATATTTATCCGCAAATGCCGAACCAAGAATATTGCAGACTCAAAGATAAAATCAAAATTAATTTGACAATTCGATTTAAATGTTGTACTTTTACTTGGTTTTGTAAGTAAAAAGGAAAAAAACCTATCATTTCAGAACACAACTACTAAGAAACGACATTAATACAAACCACTAAACACTATTTATAATGGCATTCAAATAGCCAAGTCGGCAGAGCCGACCGGTCCGGGTAGGACCGAAATACCCCACGGGGGTGGCGACAGGGTCGCCGGGGGTTGAAGGAATTTGAATTGCGACTTGTGGCAGACGACAATACAACGAAAAAACATTAATACAAACCACTAAACACTATTTATAATGGCATTCAAAGGAGCAATCGAAGTAGATACGCAGAAGTGCAAAGGCTGCGGTGTCTGCGTTGAAAACTGTCCGACCAAGAGCATAGAGCTCGCCAAGATGGTCAACAGCAAGGGTTATCACTATGCCGAAATGGTGGGTGACGCATGCATAGGATGTTCAAACTGTGCAGTCGTATGCCCTGATTCGGTGATTACTGTTTACAGAGTTAAAATCTAAGGGATATGGCAGAGAAAATTCTGATGAAAGGAAACGAGGCGATTGCCATATCGGCAATCCGCAACGGTGCGGACGGATACTTCGGTTATCCTATCACTCCGCAGTCTGAAGTAATGGAAACCCTCATGAAGGAAAGGCCATGGCTCACAACCGGAATGGTTGTTCTTCAGGCAGAAAGTGAAACATCTTCAATCAACATGGTTTACGGCGGAGCATGCTGCGGAAAGAAAGTCATGACTTCTTCAAGCTCGCCTGGTATCAGCCTCATGTGCGAGGGCCTCAGCTACCTCGCAGGAGCAGAGCTCCCTTGCGTTGTCGTGAACTGCCAGCGCGGTGGTCCAGGTCTCGGTACCATCCAGCCAAGCCAGAGTGACTACAACCAGTGCGTAAAGGGCGGCGGACACGGCGACTATAACGCGATAGTTCTTGCACCTGCTTCAGCACAGGACATGTACGACTTCGTTGACTGGGGATTCGACCTCGCATTCAAATACCGCACTCCTGTCATCATCCTTGCCGACGGTATCGTAGGCCAGATGATGGAGAAGGTGGAACTTCGTCCGGAGAAGCCTCGCATGACCAAGGAAGAGCTTCTCAAGGTCGCACCATGGGCTACAACAGGAAAGACTGCAGACAGACCATACAACGTGATCACATCACTCGCTCTCGAGTCTGACGTACAGGAGCGCTTCAACCAGAAGCTCGCTGCAAAGTACGAGGTCATCAAGGAGCAGGAAGTGAAATACGAAGAGTATCAGACAGAGGATGCTGAATATGTATTCGTAGCATTCGGATGCTCTGCACGTATCTGCGAAGCAGTTGTCGACCAGCTCCGCGAGGAAGGCATCAAGGCAGGTCTGCTCAGACCGGTTACACTCTTCCCATTCCCTACAAAGAGACTCCAGGAGCTTTCAGGCCAGGTAAAGAGCATGATGAGCATCGAGCCCAACCTCGGTCAGATGGTAGACGACGTGAAGCTCGCAGTAAACGGCGCATGCCCTGTAGGATTCTACGGAAGACAGGGAGGTATCATCTACACCCCTGACGAAATTGTAGAGGCGTTCAAGAAGTTCAACAATCTGAAATAAGCAAGACTATGAATATAGAAGATATCAAGAAACCCGAGAACATCGTCTACAAGAAGACCCCTATTCTTACAGACAATGTAATGCACTACTGCCCAGGATGTTCTCACGGCACAGTACACAAGCTCATCGCCGAGGTCATCGAGGAGATGGGTATTCAGGAGGAGACTATCGCAATCAGCCCTGTAGGATGCTCGGTATTTGCATACAATTATCTTAATGTAGACTGGCAGCAGGCCGCACACGGACGCGCTCCGGCTCTCGCAACCGCAACTAAGCGTCTCAATCCTGAGAAATACGTATTCACATATCAGGGTGACGGTGACCTCGCTTCAATCGGTACAGCAGAGATCATCCATGCATGCAGCCGCGGAGAGAACATCGTAGTGATCTTCATCAACAACGGTATCTATGGTATGACAGGAGGTCAGATGGCCCCTACTACCCTGCTCGGCATGAAGACCGCTACAACTCCTTACGGACGTGATGCAAAGCTCAACGGATTCCCTCTTGTGCTCGCTCCTATGATCGCGCAGCTTGACGGAACAGCATACATCACACGTCAGTCAGTTCATACGGCTGTTGCTGCCCGCAAGGCTAAGAACGCCATCAGAAAGGCATTCGAATACAGCCAGAAGGGCATCGGACTCTCATTCGTGGAGATCGTTGCCACATGTAACTCAGGCTGGAAGATGAGCCCTACTGCGGCAAACAAGTGGATGGTGGAGAACATGTTCCCTAAATATCCGCTCGGTGACATCAAGGACGTTCTTAAACAGGAATAAGATTTCTCGACTTCGCTCGAAATGACATTTGACACATACGATTTTCATAAATCACAACACTGTCATTTCGACCGAAATAGTAATTGTAACACTGTCATTTCGACCGAAACAGTAATTGTAACACTGTCATTTCGACCGAACGAAGTGAGTGGAGAAATCTATAAAACAACATTGAAAATATGAAAGAAGTGATAATCATTGCAGGATTCGGAGGACAGGGAGTCCTCTCAATGGGAAAGATTCTCGCATACTGCGCAATCATGCAGGACATGGAGGTGACATGGATGCCGTCTTACGGCCCTGAAATGCGCGGAGGTACCGCCAACGTATGCGTAATCCTAAGCGACAAGAAGATCAGCTCGCCTATCGTGACAAAATATGACACAGCGATCATCCTGAACCAGCAGTCACTCGACAAGTTCGAGAGCACTGTGAAACCTGGCGGCCTTCTGATTTATGATCCTAACGGAATCATCAATCCTCCGACAAGAACAGACATCAAGATCTGCAAGATCAATGCAATCGACGTAGCGGCTCAGGTCGGCAACTCGAAGGTATACAACATGGCTGTCATGGGAGCATATCTCCAGATGAAGCCGATCATCAAGGCGGAGAACATCGACAAGGGACTGGCAAAGTGCATCCCTGCACGTTATGCAGACCTCATCGCCCTGAACAAACAGGCCATCGAAGAAGGTATGAAATGTGTTGAGGAACTCTAATACTCCTCAATAAATACAAAAACTGCTTTGGTTTGCTCAAATTATTTTGAGAAATCAAAGCAGTTTGTTATTTTTGCAGAGTATGTTTGAAAAAATTTGACGATGATCGACCAACTCAAGAAAAGGATTCAGCAGCTCATATCGGCATATGAGACCGAAAAGGCGGAGCATAACAGGCTCCAGGCTGAACTGGATAAGTCGATTGCAGAGAATGAAGCATACAAGAAGCAGATAACAGAGTTAGAAAGAACCATTGATAACCTGAAACTTGCTGACGCCTTCAAGGCAGGCAATGCCGACAACACTGAAGCGAGAAAGAAGATAGACAAGCTCATCAAGGAGATTGACAAGTGTATCACATTAATGGAGGGATAATATGGCACAGAGTATAAATGTAACCATAGCTGAACGAAGTTTTCCTCTGAAGGTGAATTCTCCTGAACATGAGGAACTTATCAGAAAGGCAGCTGATGAAATCAACCGCAAGGTGAAGTTTTATCAGGAGAAGTTTCCAAGCAAAAGCAATCTGGAGATCATCTCGCTTGTCGTACTGAATACCGGCATCGCACTTGCAGGACTCCAGAAACAGATGGAGTCCGTTTTGAAGGACGAAGAGAACCTGATGAAGGAGTTGGACGGTTATCTTGAGAACATTGATAAATACAGCCGTTAGTTACTTATTTTTGCTGAAATCAACACTAATAACGTAACAGGGACCACTCGGATGGGGAAGACGGACCTAGGTGACCCGCAAGGGGATTCCACATATGTGGGACGGAGGATTTCTGAACCGCTTTTCCGGAGCCCAAATCTTATTTTTAAGATTTTCTGTCAAACCAGCTAACGGCTTTTTATAACCTGAACAGTCTGCTTTGCATAAAGCAGGCTGTTTTTATGTACGAACATTAACACTATATATATAACTTTATGGAGAATATCTTAATCTACATTTTATGCGCAGTATGCGGAGCAATCGCAGCTGTGGCAAGTTACATACTGATCCGAAAGATGCTTCTTAAGGGTCAGAAAGAGGAAATCATCAAGAAAGCCGAGATTGAGGCTGAAGGCATCAAGAAGGAGAAGATCTTCCAGGCAAAGGAAAAGTTCCTCCAGCTCAAAAGCGAGCATGAGCAGTACATCAACGAAAGAAACAAGCAGATCAATGACATCGAGAACCGCCTGAAGCAGAAGGAGAACAGTCTCAATCAGCAGAATGCAGAACTTGGTCGCAAGAACAAGGAGGCTGATGCAATCAGAGAAAACCTCAAGGCACAGGTCGATATCGCAATGAAGAGGACCGAGGAGTATGAGAAGCTTCGTCAGGAAGCCATCAAGCAGATAGAGACAATTGCAGGAATGACAGCTGCAGAGGCCAAGAACCAGCTTGTGGAAAGCATGAAGGCAGAGGCCAGGACTCAGGCCCAGTCATACATAAATGATGCTATGGACGAAGCCCGTCTCACTGCAAGCAAGGAGGCTAAACGCATCGTCATCAACACAATACAGAGAACAGCATCAGAGACTGCAATTGAAAATGCAGTGACGGTATTCCATATTGAGAGCGACGAGATCAAGGGCCGCATCATCGGCCGCGAAGGTCGTAACATCCGCGCTCTTGAGGCAGCGACCGGAGTTGAAATCGTAGTTGTTGTTACTCCTGAAGCGATCCTGCTTTCTGCATTCGACCCTGTAAGAAGAGAGGTCGCTCGTCTTGCGCTGCACCAGCTTGTGATTGACGGACGTATCCACCCTGCACGTATCGAGGAAGTTGTAGCAAAGGTCCAGAAGCAGCTTGAGGAAGAGATCATGGAGACAGGTAAGAGGACATGTATCGACCTCGGCATCCACGGCATGCACATCGAGCTTGTCAAGCTCATCGGCCGCATGACGTACCGTTCATCATATGGCCAGAACCTTCTCCAGCACGCACGTGAGGTTGCAAACATCTGTGCTACAATGGCTTCAGAGCTTGGACTCAACCCTAAGATCGCTAAGAGGGCAGGTCTCCTCCACGATATCGGAAAGGTGTCAGACGAGGATCCTGAACTTCCACATGCAATACTCGGTATGAAGCTCGCCGAGAAATACAAGGAGAAACCTGAGATATGCAACGCAATCGGATCACACCATGAAGAAGTAGAGATGACATCAATCATCTCCCCTCTCGTAATGGTCGGTGACGCAATTTCCGGAGCACGTCCAGGCGCACGCCGTGAGGTTATCGAGTCATACATCAAGAGGCTTAAGGATATGGAGAACATCGCTCAGTCATATCCGGGTGTTACAAAGACTTATGCAATCCAGGCCGGCCGTGAGCTCCGCGTGATAGTAGGAGCTGACCAGGTCACAGATCAGGATGCAGAATCATTGTCAACTGAAATAGCAAGAAAGATTCAGGAAGAGATGGTTTACCCTGGACAGGTGAAGATCACAGTGATCCGCGAAACCAGATCTGTAGCATTTGCAAAATAAAAGAACATGAAACGATTTTTATCAGTAATTGCAGTAGCTCTTGTCAGCTTGACTGCATTCGCTCAAGGCAAGGAACTTATAAAGTGGACTCACCACTGCGAACTTCAGGAAGGTGACGAATATCGTGTCATCTTCACTGGAAAGATAGCAGAGGGGTACCACACCTACACTCTCACGGATGAATTCTCTGCAACAGAGTTCATGGACATGAAGGTAACAGGAGGAGAACTTGTCGGTGATCCATATGAAATCAGCACGCCCAAAGAGGAGATCGACGAGTTCGGAGATCCTGCAAAGCATTACTATGACGAAATCATCCTCGCACAGAATGTCAAGCTCACCTCCAAGGTAGCTGAATTTACTGGTACCATTTTCACAAACACATGCACAGGCGGAGCCTGCAGCGCAGGATACTATGACTTCAATGTAGTCATCAATCCGGAAAATGCAGTGATGGCAATTGGCGCAGACGAGACAGAAGAATCAGGTGCGGCCCCTGTCAAGCCTGTAGTGGTCGATGAGGAAATCGGCGCCGATGCCAGACGCGTACAGGCTCTTCTTTCAGACCCTGATGCTAAACTTTCGACTGAGAGCAAAGAAGCAGGAAGCATATGGGGACAGATCCTCGAGGCCATCCTATGGGGATTCATCATGCTCCTGACACCATGCGTATTCCCTATGGTACCGATGACAGTATCATTCTTCCTGAAAGGGTCTGAGAATGTAGCTGCAGGAAGGTTCAAGGCTGCCATGTACGGAGTATTCATCGTGCTTATCTATACAGTTCCTATCGCCATCCTGATTCTTGCAACAAGGTTCGTAGGAGGTGATGCAGTCACTGCAAATATCTTCAACTGGCTGTCTACACACTGGATTCCTAATATCCTGTTCTTCGTGATCTTCATGATCTTCGCAGCATCGTTCTTCGGAGCCTTCGAGATCACACTGCCACAGTCACTTGTCAACAAGAGCGACCAGAACTCAGACAAAAAGGGCCTTGCTGGAGTTTTCTTCATGGCACTTACCCTCGTACTTGTATCATTCTCATGTACAGGTCCTATCGTAGGAAACGTGCTGATTCAGGCAACATCATCAGGCGGATCGTTCTGGACACCTATAGTTGTGATGCTGGCATTCTCGACTGCCTTTGCAATTCCTTTCACAGTATTCGCATTCTCCCCTACACTTCTTAAGAAATTCAAGAAGAGCGGCGGCGGATGGCTCAACTCTGTAAAGGTAGTGATAGGATTCGTGGAAGTCGCTCTCGGCCTGAAGTTCCTGAGCGTTGCTGACCAGACCTACCATTGGGGAATCCTCGACAGAGAAGTTTATCTTGCGATCTGGATTGTAGTATTCGCACTGCTTGGTCTTTATCTTCTCGGAAAGATCCGCTTTGCTCACGACGAGCCGGTCGAGCACCTGTCAGTGACACGTCTGACCCTGGCTATCGGAGTGTTTGCATTCGTTGTATATCTTATCCCCGGAATGTGGGGTGCTCCTCTCAAGGGCCTCTCAGGATATCTCCCTCCTATCCAGACACATGACTTCATAGTCAAGCACACCGGACTGGACGGCGACGTTGAGATAATCAAGGATTTCGAAGAAGCTCTGATCAAGGCTGAAAAGGAAAACAAGCCTATCTTTGTGGATGTCACCGGTCACGGATGTGTCAACTGCCGTGAGATGGAGGCCAGAGTATGGAGTGATCCTGAAGTGAAGGCACTGATGAACGAATATGTCGTAGTGGCATTGTACGTTGACGACAGAGCCGAGCTTCCAAAGAGCAAATGGATACAGAATGTAGAGACAGGAGAGTATTATAAGAGATTAGGTCAGGCAAATGACTACATAGCCAATACGCTCTATAATACGAGCACACAGCCTACATATGTCCTCCTTCAGCCGAATGGTCACATCCTGCTGAACGAATGGAGAAACTATGACCTCGACATTACCGGTTTTGCAGACTTCCTCAAGAAGGGACTTGACAAAAGCCGATAATAATTCAGTATAAATTGAAGAGACAGACTGAAGATCTGTCTCTTCAATTTATAATACTGAGAACTGTAAAAAGACTTTTGGTTTTCTGTACAGTTTCCCAACTGACTGAATATCTTGAAAATGATGAGACGACAGAGATCATATATGGCTATTGCACTGCTGATGCTGTTCTGCTGCTACTACTGCAGCATCAGCATGGCTCAGCATACGCATGTAGCCAACGGTTCATCCATCGTCCATTCACATCTTGGAGGCGATTCAAAGCACGACCACAGCGACTCTCAATATGCAGTGATCGATATGCTGTCCGGTTTCGATTCAGAACAGGCAGAGACAGCACAGCTTGAATTCACCCCCATTTTCTTCTTTTCTGAATCATGCACAGGGTATCAAGCTCCGGAATATCTCATCCAGGTTCAGGATGCCCAAACTCTCCGTGGTCCGCCAGCTGTTTCTTAAAATCACCTGTTACCTGAATTTCAGAAAGTTCAGGTTTGAACCTGACATATTTTTAAGAACCAGCAAATAAGACTATCAAGATGAAAAGACTCTTTTCAGCTTTGGTGGCGGTCATATTCATGATGCCGTCTGCCATGGCTGTGATCAACGAAACAGAAAGACACACAGACGCACATATCCACGGTCACGTAATAGACAGGGCCACAGGAGAACACCTTCCATATATAACAGTAATCCTCAAAGGCACGACAATCGGAGTCACCACAGAGAGCACCGGACACTACATGATCCGCAATGTTCCAGAAGGAAACTTCATCGTGGAGGTCTCAGCAATCGGCTACAAGACCCAGCAGCATGCCCTCACAGTGAAGAACGGCATGTCTTACGAAGTGAACTTCATCCTCGAGGAAGACCTAGTGCGGATCGACGGAGTGATCGTGTCGGCGACACGAAGCGAGACCACCAGGAGGATGTCCCCGACACTGGTCAACGTCGTGGGAATGGACATCTACAACAAGACCAACAGCACAACGGTGGCACAGGGACTGGCATTCCAGCCAGGAGTAAGGATAGAGAACAACTGCCAGAACTGCGGATTCCAGCAGGTAAGGATCAACGGTCTCGACGGACAGTACAGCCAGATACTCATCGACTCACGTCCGATTTTCAGCGCCCTGGCGGGAGTGTACGGAATAGAGCAGCTGCCTGCCAACATGGTGGACAGGGTGGAAGTGATGCGCGGCGGAGGATCCGCTCTCTTCGGTTCCTCAGCCATAGCCGGCACCATAAACATCATCACAAAGGAGCCAGTCAGGAACTCGGCATCAATCTCCCACACTACAACATCAATAAACGGCTCCTCAGCCTTCCATAACACCACCGACATCAATGCATCAATCGTATCGGACGACAACAAGCTGGGCATTGCGGTATTCGGTCAGAACACCTCGAAGGATGCCTGGGATGCCAACGGAGACGGCTTCACGGAACTCTCCAGGATATCAGGACAGACAGTAGGATTCAGAGGATATGTCAAGACAGGACTCTATTCAAAGATCACTGCCGAATACCACCACCTTCAGGAATTCCGAAGAGGTGGAGACAATATCGATCTTCCGCCACACGATGTAATGATCGCGGAGCAGACCAAGCATGGAATCAACACAGGAGGCCTCAAGTTCGACTGGTTCTCTCCAAATCAGAAGCACAGGCTCAACGCCTTCACATCCATCCAGCACATTGACAGGGACAGCTACTACGGAGCAGGTCAGGACCCGAACGCATACGGAAAGACCACAGACCTGACATGGGTAGCCGGAGCACAGTATGTATACAAGTTTGAAAGATGTATCTTCATGCCGGCAGACTTCACGGCAGGTCTAGAGTACAACGAGGACTATCTGAGCGACAACATGTGGGGATATGACAGGCAGACCGACCAGACCGTCAGGATCGTGAGCGCATATGCGCAGAATGAATGGAAGAACGAGCGCTGGGGCATCCTCATCGGAGGCCGCCTTGACAAGCACAATCTGATAAAGAACGTAGTGTTCAGCCCGCGTGCAAATCTCAGATTCAACCCGACCGAGAACATCAACCTGCGCGCCAGCTACTCCTATGGTTTCCGCGCACCTCAGGCATTCGATGAGGACCTGCACATCGACAATGTAGGTGGCACCGTTTCCATGATCAGGCTGGCTGAGGATCTGAGCGTGGAGAAGTCGCAGAGCGTGAGCGTGTCAGCCGACCTGTACCACAGCTGGGGCGACTGGCAGGGCAACATACTGGCAGAAGTCTTCTTCACAGACCTCGACGACGTCTTCGCCCTGAGGGAAATAGGATTTGAAAACGGCATCCTCATCAAGGAAAGGCACAACGAATCGGGAGCAAGGGTATTCGGAGGAAATCTGGAAGGAAAGATCGCATGGAAGAACATATTCCAGATGCAGCTCGGAGTGACGGCCATGAACTCCAGGTACAAAGAGGCCAGGGCGTGGAGCGATGACGTCACACCTACAAGGAGGATGTTCCGCACCCCTGATCTGCACGGCTATTTCACAGCATCATACAACCCTATGAAACAGCTTACCCTTGCACTTTCAGGAACATACACAGGAAAAATGCTTGTAGAGCATCATGCCGGAATGATTGAAGCCAACACGACCGTCGAGACTCCTGATTTCTGGGATCTCGGATTCAAGGCATCATACGATTTCAGGCTCTGGCAGAGCTGCAACCTTCAGCTCAACGCCGGCGTCCAGAACATCTTCAACTCATTCCAGAGGGACTTCGACCACGGAGCTGACCGTGACTCAGGCTACATCTACGGCCCGACTCTCCCCCGCTGCTTCTACCTGGGCATCAAACTGACATATTGATGCTGACCTTACCGGAAAAACCGATGGCCCGCCATCTGACGAAACATTTTCCTTATTCTTTGTTTCGTGGATGACGGGCCATCGGTTTATGCAATTCCTAGAACTTGAAGCTGTCCTTCAGTGCTGTAGTCTTGTTGAACATAAAAAGTTAACTTAAAGGTTAACATTTAAACACTCAAAACTATTGTTTGACAAAATATTATACATATATTTGCAAAACAAATACATGATGATATGAGAGAGGTTGAGTTTGTGCCATTCAGACTGACAGATAATGCAGATATCTATTCCATCAGAATTGGCGGAGGAGAAAGCACGGAATTCCAGGAGTTTTTGCTCAGTTTCAAAGACAGTAAAGACAAGTATCTGGAAGATGATTTAAATAGAATATTATTATCTTTAAATACTATCATTAAAGGAAGCGCAAAAGAAACATATTTCCGTCCGGAGGGAAACATGAATGACAGAGTCGTAGCTCTTCCTCTATATACGGCCCCTCGAAACAAAAGGAAACATGGAACTCTAAGATTGTATTGCATCCGCATATCCGACAATCTGCTTATATTGGGAGGCGGAGGAGAGAAAGCCACTCAAACATATGAGGAAGATGCATTCCTGCTTGAAAAAGTACGTACGCTACAGAACATTGACAAGGAGCTAAGCCGACTTGAAGATTATGGAGTTGATATCCATACAAGGATAAACAATCTGACAATAAACATTCAATAAATATGAAGAAAGAAAGAATATATTATGCAGATCCGGACCCGCTGTTCGATGAACTCCTTGTAAAAATACCGAAGGAAACCAGAAGGCATCACGATCTGCTCACTGATATCGGAGCACGCATCGAAGAAATATTAAAGCGCAAAGGGTGGAGTCAGTCTGATTTTGCCAAGGCAATGGGAAAGAACAGATCTGAAATATCAAAGTGGCTCGGAGGGGGACATAATTTCACGATCTCCACCATCGCCAAAATTGAGAGCGCGCTTGACGAAGATATTCTATCCGTGAAAAGATATCGGAAGCCTGTAGCCGGATACAGTCAAAAGCCTGAATCCAGACAGAGATATCTGAGTGATTCAAAAACCGCTTACAGAAAAGACAACAAATGACGGCCATCTGACCGTCATTTGTTGTTTTAGAACTTGAAGCTGTCCTTCAGTGCTGTAGTCTTGTTGAATACGAAGTGGTCCGGAGTGCTGTCCGGATCCTTGAAGAAGTATCCCACGCGCACGAACTGGACTGCGATACCTGAATTGTCCTCGAGGAGCGCAGGCTCAGCATAACCCTTTCCGATCACGAGAGACTCAGGATTGAGGTAGCTCTTGTAGTCCTGACCTTCAGGAATCTGACCCATCTGAGCCTCTGTGAAGAGCTTGTCGTAGAGTCTGAGCTCAAGCTCCTTGGCGTGCTCTGTAGACACCCAGTGGATGGTTCCCTTCACTGAACGCCACTCGCCTGCTCCAGGCTTTGATGTAGGATCATATGTACACTTGATCTCAACGATGTTGCCCTCGGCATCCTTCACAACCTCCTGGCACTTGACAATGTATGTATACTTCAGGCGAACCTCTCCGTCCGGTTTGAGACGGAAGTACTTCTTAGGAGGCTCCTCCATGAAGTCATTTCTCTCGATATATACCTCACCGGTGAAAGGAACCTTGCGTGACGGTCCTTCAGGATCTGCAGGGTTCAGAGGAGCATCGAACCATTCCACCTTGCCTGGCTCCCAGTTGGTAATAGTGAGCTTTACAGGGTCCTGAACCACCATGTAGCGGTTTGAACGCTCATTAAGGTCCTGACGCACGCACCACTCCATCAGCTGGAGGTCGATGAGCTGCTCACGCTTTGCAACACCCACCTTCTCAGCGAACATACGGATAGACTCCGGTGTATATCCACGACGGCGGATACCGCAGATGGTAGGCATACGAGGGTCGTCCCAACCGCTTACGAAGTTGTTCTTGACAAGCTCGAGGAGCTTGCGCTTTGACATCACTGTGTATGTGAGGTTGAGTCTTGCAAACTCATACTGATGTGACGGGAAGATTCCGAGCTTCTCGATGAACCAGTCATAGAGAGGGCGGTGCACGTCGAACTCAAGGGTACAGATGGAGTGTGTAATGTTCTCGATAGAGTCTGACTGGCCATGGGCGTAGTCATACATCGGATAAATACACCACTTGTCACCTGTACGGTGGTGATGAGCGTGGCTGCTACGGTAAAGGAGAGGGTCGCGGAACAGCATGTTAGGATGCGCCATGTCGATCTTCGCACGGAGCACCTTCTCGCCGTCTGCATACTTTCCTGCTTTCATTTCGCGGAAAAGCTGGAGATTTTCTTCTACACTGCGGTTGCGGTATGGGCTCTCGGTACCAGGCACCTGGACTGTGCCACGGCCTGCGCGGATCTCCTCCTGTGTCTGGTCGTCGACATATGCCAGGCCCTTCTTTATAAGTTCCTCAGCCCACTCGTAAAGCTGGTCGAAATAGTCTGAAGCATAACGCTCGTTCTCCCAGTCGAAACCGAGCCACTTGATGTCCTCCTTGATAGAGTCAACATACTCGGTATCCTCCTTTACAGGGTTTGTATCGTCGAAGCGGAGGTTTGTCTTTCCGCCATACTTCTTTGCAAGACCGAAGTTGATGCAGATACTCTTCGCATGTCCGATGTGCAGGTAGCCGTTCGGCTCAGGCGGGAATCGGGTCATTACCGATTCACACTTTCCGCTTGCGAGATCAGCTTCGATGATCTCCTCCAAAAAGTTGAGATTACGGGTCTCAACTGCTTCCTTGTTTACCTCTTCCATATCTTAGATTTTTCCTATTTGCAAATAAACGTGCAAATATACGGAAAATTTATTGTTATAGTCATAAAAATAATAAATGCAGAAACTATTCGGCAGGAGTATCGACTATAACCACCTCACCACCGGCTACATTAGTTCCATCATCAATGATGGAGCCACCGTTTCCCCCTAACAATCCTACAAATTGGCCAACATTTGTCGATCCTGTTATAATACCAGTAGTAGAGTTCCCTGACAAATTGAGTTTTCCTTGATAAATATGCCCCAGCAACCCTCCTACATTATTATTTCCTGACACATTACCTTCATTTGTAGAATCTACCAGACTTGGTCCTTTGGAGTTGCTGCGGAATCTGCCGAATATACCGCCCACATTACTTTCACCATAAACATCACCGTAATTAAAATGTGATTTAATGGTAGGGGCATAATTTGTTTTTGCAAACCCGGCACATCCTCCAACCGAATCAATGCCCTTGACTATTCCATAATTATGACTGTCCGTGCAAAAATTACCTGACAAATAGCCAGAAATACCACCAACATATGTAACACCTGTAACATTACCGCGATTGACGCATCCAGTTGCGTAATCATAGCCTGTTATTCCGCCGACATAGTTATTCCCTGTCACAGTTCCATAATTATTGCAGGAGACAACATATCCTCTACCTGCAATTCCTCCCACATAATCATTACCTCTTACTTCACCATGATTCTCACATCTTTCAGGGTACAAATTTCCTTTTGCACCGCATATTCCACCTACATAATCGCCAATAGCCGACACATTTCCATAATTTATACAATCGTATACATGAACGTGTACCCCCGAATTCTCATCACCTGCGATACCACCGACCATGGTAGAACCTGACACCGAGGCAGAGTTTGTACAATTGCGAGGAGCAGAATCATTTGTTCCAATCACAGACCCAAGTATACCACCAACCTTTTCGTTTCCTTGCACAGTACCACTCACAACATGACAGTTGTATATACCTTCCCCCTTTCCGACAATCACTCCAGTATTGTTTCCACCGACAACCGAAACATTATGAAAGTATAGATTTGCTACCTGAATATCATCATCCTGATTGGTGCATGCCAGGAAGCCTACATTATTTCCCTCTGAATTGATCGTCAGGTTATGTATAGAGTGTTCCTGCCCATCAATCGAGCCATAATAATTTGTCTCATGAGATACTGTAACAGGAATCCAGAGTTCATCCTCATCAAGATAAATATCTTCAAACAATTTGAGGTTGATTCGTTGATTGGTTGAAGATGCACGTACTTCCTCCGCCCACATCATGAGGCCCTCTCGCGTATAGACTTCCCATGTAACTGCATCAGGGAGTTCAATCCTTACATCCTCTTTCTGCTGATCTTCTGAGCCGTCATTGTCATTATCACCATCTCCCAGACCCGGCCCCGGATCCATACCATCACCTCCGCCGATAATGCCTCCAGTCCAGGAATCATCACCGCCAAGTGACCATCCATAGTCGATTTCATCATCGTATAGTCCGTCTCCGTCCTCATCTCCAATGATTATATTTCCGTCTGCATCCACCCCACCTGCTGACAGTCTGAAATCATACTCATACCTGCCGTCGGCTCCGAAGAAATGTCCTATCAGGTTAAGCGTATATCCCTGATGGATATTGATTCCTGAAAAAGATCCTTCAAAAGTAGCCTGACGAGGCTTTTCCTCAGAATCCGGATCTTCTTCGGCAGCCTCTGTTTCGCTCTTCGAAGGGGTGCCCACAACAACGAAATCCATATCCACATCATCTGCAACAAAGAAATAATTAAGAGCAAGATATGGATAAGAAATCCCATTGACTTCAATTGACTTGTCGGGAATCGTATTCATTTCAAATGTATATTCGCCGGCCTCACCAGCCCTTCCGAAAATGGTTGCTGCGGGACTTTCAATACCATCAATCGTAATAAATTCGGCGGACACTCCCTTCAGGGTAACGCTTGACTGGTCCAGACGCAAAAGAGCCCCATCCGGACGTCTCAGGGACTGCTGGAAGGTTCCGAGATTTATGCGCGCATGGGGCCTGGTGAGCACAAGATCTTCAGAATATGTTTCAGAAGTCAGGTTAAACTTATGAGTCCGATAATATGCAGCACGTTCCTCCTGATTGCACACCGTAGGTTCATCAATGATACGTATATGACGAAGATCAGAAAGATCATAGAATTCAGCATCATCTTCTCTAGCAGACTGCGCCCAAAGTATAAGGACGAATTCACCCGTTGCACAGGCAGCAAGACAGATTTCCAAAGTATCATCATCTGGGGAAAACGGAAGAACATCTGTGACTATCGGAGTGGAATCATCACTAAGCACATAGCTGATATTCTGCTCGTCCATTGAATACAAAGCATAATGCAACTCATCAATCAGAGCCGCATCATCGCAATTGACAGAGTTCGACTGCTCTACAGAAATATTGAATGTGAGTCTGATATCCGGAGCCGGCTCCTGCACATCCGGTCTTTCCGGAACATCAGGCTTTTCTGTTATTGCATCGTCCTGATTATCAGGAATTTCTATTAATTTCTCACGACATGATGACATAATCATCACTAAGATAATGAAAAGCACCTGTTTTACTCTGCGCATACCTATATATTTATATTAATGCGCAAAGTTAATTCGCCAGACTAGGAAAAACAAGAAACATATCTACATTTATTTGTATCTTTGACGATCTGCAATAAATCTTATTTATATGAAATATACATTGACAATTATTGCGACACTGTTCATCAGCATGTACGCATCTGCTCAGGACTGGGCAAACTTCGGAAAATATGCTCAGGCGAACTCTGAGGTAACGGAATCCCCTGTCGCCGTATTCATGGGCGACTCTATTACAGAAGGTTGGGCTCGCCAGGATCCGGACTTCTTTACTGAAAATAACTTCCTGGGAAGGGGAATCTCAGGTCAGACAAGCTCACATATGCTCGTGCGTTTCAGAAGAGACGTCATCGACCATAGTCCCAAGTATGTAGTCATTCTGGCAGGCACAAATGACATTGCGCTTAACAACGGGAAGATTACTCTTGAAAATGTACTTGGAAACATCATCTCGATGTGCGAACTGGCACGTCAGAACAAGATCAAGCCTATCATCTGCTCTGTCCTCCCTGCGGCAAAGTTCCCATGGAGACCGGAAGTCACCGGTTCTGCAGAAGATGTGATGAAGCTCAACGAGATGCTCAAGGAATATGCTGAATCAGAGAAGATCAAATATGTAGACTATCACTCAGTTCTGCGCGACGAAAACAATGGTCTTCCTAAACAGCACGCAGGAGACGGCATCCACCCTAATCTGGACTGCTACAAGATCATGGAGGAAATCATCCTCAAAGCGCTCTAAGTTTCATTGAAAGTCGTATTGTTCACATCTATGGCACACTATATGCAATAATGCTGGGTACTTAGATGTTAGACATAAATATTGAACGAAATGCTGCCGTACGTTGAAGTGATTCACCGCACGGCAGTTCTGTTTGTTACAGATATTTATTATATTTGCAGGTTAGAAACTATGCATAAATAACAAACATCATAGATTATGAAACTCAAATTCATTCTTTCAGCAGCTGCAGCAATGTTGATTTCTGCTTCTGCATTTGCACAGGGTTCGAACTACGAGTTCACGACAATCAAGGAGAACCCTATCACATCAATCAAGAACCAGTACCGTTCAGGTACATGCTGGTGCTTCTCTGCTCTTTCATTCATAGAGTCGGAGATTCTCAGGACCAAAGGCGTGGAGGTTGACCTCTCGGAAATGTTCGTTGTAGGCAAGTCATACCGCGACAGAGCAGTGAAATATGTACGTCTTGACGGACACCTCAACTTCGCGGCAGGCAGTTCATTCGGCGACGTTCTCCATGTGATCGACGACTATGGTATCGTCCCTCAGACAGAGATGCAGGGTCTCAACTACGGCACAGAGCTTCCTGAGCACTTCGAGCTTGATTCAGCCCTCAAGGGATATGTTGACGGAATCAAGGGAAATCCAAACAAGACCCTCTCTACCGCATGGCTCAGAGGCTTCGACGGCATCGTAGAGGCTTATTTCGGAGAGTATCCTGAGACTTTCACAGTTGACGGAGTGGAGTACACTCCAGAGTCATACAGGGATTTCCTCGGCATCAACTATGATGATTATGTAAACATCACATCATTCACTCACCATCCTTTCTATGAGCCTTTCGTAATCGAGGTCTGCGACAACTGGAGATGGGACACCGCATACAACCTTCCTATGGATGAGATGATGGAGGTAATGTACAATGCCATCGACAAGGGATACACCATCGCATGGGGCTCTGACGTAAGTGAGAAGGGATTCACCCGCAACGGCCTTGCAGTAATGCCGGTTGAGGAGAAGAAGGCTGCTGCCGGTTCAGACCAGGAGCGTTGGGTCGGAAAATCTACCGAGAAGCAGGAGGAGAAGGTAAAGGCTGACCTTCCTGAAGAAATGGAGATCACTCAGGAGATGCGTCAGGACGGTTATGACCGCAAGACCACTACTGATGACCATGGTATGCACATCTATGGTCTTGCACAGGACCAGAACGGAACAAAGTACTTCATGGTGAAGAACTCATGGGGTGAGGCAGGAAAGTACAAGGGCATCTGGTATGCATCTGACGCATTCGTACGCTACAAGACCATGAACATCGTCGTTCACAAGGACGCTCTTCCTAAGCACATCGCAAAGAAGCTTGGAATCAAATAGTTCCGTCCAGAATAAAGTTCTTCGGAAATGAAGATTATCAAGCATATACCGAATACCATCACATCCATGAATCTGCTCTGCGGACTCATGGGTGTGATATTCACATTCCAGGGGCGCTTCGACATAGCGTTCTACCTGATGCTTGGAGGAGCGGTATGCGACTTCTGTGACGGACTTGTTGCAAGACTGCTTGGAGCATATTCCGAATTGGGCAAGCAGCTGGATTCGATGGCAGATATGATAACCTTCGGTGCACTGCCATCGTTGATGCTGCACAGGCTGATGATAGCAACACATGGTGACCACATCATCTGCTACGCTCCCCTTCTGATAGGAGTCTTTTCAGCAATCAGACTTGCTAAATTCAACATCGACGAACGCCAGAGCGAAAATTTCATAGGCCTTGCAACACCTGCCTGCGCGATCATCTGCGGATCATTCACATACTACGTGACTGCCGATCCGACCAGCGTACTTCTCAAATGGACTGCAAGCGAATGGTTCATTCCGGCGGCATCACTGATACTGTCCATCCTGCTTATCAGCGAAATCCCGATGTTCTCGATGAAGTTCAAGAAGAGCATGAAACCGGGATCTCCGATTCACAAACAGAGAATAAGTTTCCTCGGTGTGATCCTGGTTGCATGTATATTGGTCATACTCCTGGGACTCAACTGGTCAATGATTCCGTTACTTGTTTTTGTCTCCTATGTGGTGATGAACATCGGAATTTTCCTGATCTGGGGCAAAAAAATAAGAGGCTGAAAAAAAATTTCAGTCTCTTATTTTTTTGCACGAAAGCGTAATTATTTCACTTCAAACTCTGCAGGTTTTCCTGAGGCGCTGTCGCCGGCGATCCAGAGCCGGAACTTGCCTGGCTCCACCTTCTTGACCATGTCTATTCCATAGAATGCAAGATCCTGGACAGGGAGTTCAAATCTTACTGTAACGCTTTCTCCTGGAGCAACGGTAACTCTCTGGAATCCCTTGAGTTCCTTTACAGGACGGGTTACTGAGCCCACCATGTCGCGGACATAGAGCTGTACTACTTCAGTCGCCTCGCTCTTTCCTGTATTCTTCAATGTGACGCAAGCCTGGATCACGTCATCAGCTCCATATTCGGTCTTTGCGATTGACGGCTCCGAGTACTCAAACGTAGTATATGTCAGACCATAACCGAACGGGAACTCAGGCTCGAAAGTGGTGTCAAGCCAATAGCTTGTGTTTCCGAGAGATGTCTGACCTGCACGCAACGGAATGTCATAGAGCATTGTCTCTGTTCCGTTGTATGGACGGCCTGTCATGTTATGATTGTAATAGATCGGAATCTGACCTACATTCTTAGGGAATGTGATCGGAGTCTTTCCGCTTGGAGTCTCGTCACCGAAGATGAGCTGAGCTATCGCTGTACCACCCATTGTTCCCGGATGGAACGAATATAGAATTGCATCGGAATGGGCAATTTCGAAATCAAGCTCAAGCGGACGTCCTGCCATGATATTGAGGACTACCGGCTTTCCGGTTGCATGAAGAGCTTCTAGAAGCGCTCTCTGATCGCCCTTCAGCGTGATGTCTGTAAGACAATGAGCCTCACCTGACATGATGGCCTCTTCTCCCATGAATGCAAGCACAACATCAGCCTTCTTCGCTGCCTTCACAGCCTTTGCGATGCCTGCCTTGTTGAATTCACGGCAGTACTTGAGACCAGGCTCATAGATCACCTTCACATCCTTGCCATAAAGGTCGCGGATAGCCTTGAGCGGCGTAACAGTATGAGCAGGATCTCCGTCAAATGTCCATGTACCGAGCTGATCGTGCGGAGCATCAGCCATAGGACCGGTCACAAGCACTGTCTTTACCTTAGCCTTGTTCAGTGGGAGAACACCGTTGTTTGTCAGGAGCACAGCACTTTCAACGGCTGACTTGCGTGCTGCCTCAAGCGCCTCAGCTGAATAGAAGGTAGACTCGACCTTTGATTCATCGATATACGGATTCTCGAACAGACCGAGACGGACCTTGATTCTCAGGATGTTACGGACTGCATTGTCAAGAGTTTCCATCGAAACCTTACCCTCGTTGATAAGCTCTTCCATATGGCTGATATATGAATAGGACATCATATCCATATCAACTCCGGCATTGAATGCAAGCTCGCCTGCGCGCTTGTTATCCTCAGCAAAGCCGTGATTCACCATCTCGTAGATCGATGCCCAGTCGCTCACGACGAATCCGTCAAAGCCCCATTCACCTCTAAGAACATCATTCACAAGGAAACCGTTGCCTGTAGAAGGAATGCCGTCATTGTCGTTGAACGAAGTCATGAGGGTCATGGCTCCGGCCTTCACACATGCTTCGAACGGAGGCAGATATACATTTCGGAGAGTACGCTCGGTGATCCCTGTGGAGTTGTAGTCACGACCGCCTTCCGCAGCGCCATATGCAACGAAGTGCTTCACGCATGCAGCCATGCTGGTATTGTCGATGGTCTCTCCCTGATAACCTTTCACCATTGCAACACCCATCTGCGCGTCAAGGTATGTATCCTCTCCGCTACCCTCTGCGATGCGGCCCCAACGTGGGTCGCGTGCGATGTCAAGCATCGGCGAGAAGGTCCAGCGGATACCGCTGGCAGTCGCCTCTACCGCTGCAACACGTGCACCTTGCTCCACAAGTTCAGGATCAAAGGTCGCTGCAAGTCCGAGAGGAATCGGGAACATGGTCTTGAAGCCGTGGATCACGTCACGGGAAATGATGAGCGGGATTCCCAGACGGGACTCCTCTACTGCTGCCTTCTGATAGCGGTTGAGCACCTTAGGATTGCATTCGTTGAGAATGGATCCTACCATTCCGGCGCGCATCATGCCGGCAGCATTAGGATCGAATCCGCCGACAGATAGCTGATTGAGCTGACCGATCTTCTCCTGCAGGGTCATCTGCTGGAGAAGAGCCTCGACGCGTTCCTCTTCTGAGGACTGTGCATAAATACAAGTTGCTGTCGCCATAATGACGACAGCAATAGAGAATAATTTACGAACCATATTAGTAGTTTGTAGGATGAATCATGAAGTAGCTCTTCGCATGCTTGCACACAGGGCAAAGTTCAGGAGCCTTCTTGCCGATAACTACGTGACCGCAGTTTGAGCACTCCCACATCATGTCATTGTCTCGTGAGAAGACAAGACCGCCTTCTACATTTGCAAGAAGCTTGCGATAACGCTCCTCGTGCATCTTCTCGATGGCAGCTACCTTCTCGAAAAGGATAGCGATCTCTTCAAATCCTTCCTCACGTGCCTCAACGGCAAAACCTGCATACATGTCAGTCCACTCATAGTTTTCACCCTCGGCTGCATCAAGAAGGTTGGCTGGAGTATCAGGCATTTCACCGCCGTGAAGAAGCTTGAACCATATCTTTGCGTGCTCCTTCTCATTGTTGGCGGTCTCTTCGAAGATCTTTCCGATCTGAACATAACCATCCTTCTTTGCCTTTGAAGCATAATAAGTATACTTGTTGCGAGCCTGTGACTCACCAGCAAAAG
>JAZQEN010000045.1:0-3781 GCA_045539015.1 Candidatus Cryptobacteroides sp. | reverse complement strand
CTATGAACCGAAGTTCAGTGGGAGCAGTTATGGCTTCCGCCCTAACCGCTCCGCACATGATGCGCTTCTCCATTCGGCGGAACTTGTCAACCAAGGCTATACATACTGTGTTGACCTTGACTTGGAAAAGTTCTTTGATACTGATTTCTGCTCCATAGACTGTTTCTTTCCGCCGCCGAATTTGTAGGTGAGACGGAATCTGACGAGCTGGGTGACGGATTTGGTGTATCTGTGTCGCTCTGCTCCTGAATAGAAATAGGTTCTGGTGTGGTTGAGTTTGTTCGCTACATCCTCTACACTCAATGAAAGGAGAAGATCCTTTTTCTTGGTGATGTACCAGTCTGCCGAGAAGTCAAGCCACCAGTATGGTTCCTCTATGTATTGTGCAGTCTTCTTTTTCGGATATACGGCAAACTGACTGCTGAGGGAGAATCTGTCGGTAATGTCGTATTGTACGAATCCGGTGATCTTGGTAGTCCAGAATCCTTTGCCGTCATATGGCAGTTCATATCCGTTTCTCGGATTGACGAACTGTGACCAGTTCACATCGATCTCGACATTTCCATAGAGTTTCCTATTGAATGCCGCGAACGGTATGGTGAATTCTGCAAAGTACATGTTCCTGTCTGCGTGGTTGAGATATGTATATGAGGTCAGTCCGTTGTCATCCTTCTGCAGTATGCTTGTATAGAGGTCGTTGTTTCTCTGATAGCCTATCGAGAAGCGTGCATATGTCCAATAATATCCTACATACTTTACTGAATATGCCCTTGTCGGATTCAGCAGTGGGTTTCCTATTGAATATGAGTTTTCGGTGTCATATTTCATTCCAGGATAAAGGCAATCGTAATCGGGACGGCTTATTGCTGATATGAAATACAATGTCTGCCTGATGTTTCGTGCCGTATGGGTGAAGTTCAGGGATGGGAATAGATTGAAGTATGAGTTCTTGCCGTCCAGGTCTGCAGTGGCGTTATGAGTACGGTAATCTGTGTATTCTCCTCTGACACCTGCATTCATCAGGAAACGGCTTCCCAATTTCTGACTGACATTCGCGTATGCGGCATATAGGTTCTCACGCGCCTGGAATCTGCTCTGAGGTTCAATCCAGGATGGTATGTCACCGGAATATGCCACATCATTCTTAAGGTTCCCGATGTCGGCTCTCAATCCAGCTGCAACAGTTGTCCTGTCGAATTTCTTTGTCAGATCTGAACGGAAGATGTGCTGGGTTCCTTCGGTATTGACAAGTGCCGCCATAGACCTTTCTGCAGGAGCTGTGAAGTCATATGAGTTGTCACTTTCAGTGCCTCCGTATATGAGTCCGTAGCTTACCTTGAGATTAAGGTCATCCTTGAACTTTGCGTTATATTCCAAGGTTCCTGAGAGGAGGTCGTCGTCTGTCCTTCCCTTATTGGACAATATCGTCATATCCGGACTGTATGAATAGAGGGAGTTGTCAGATACATCAGAACGGCCGTTCTCCTTGTATGCATACAGATTGAAGTTCAAAGACTGATTCGGTCTGAATGACCATTCAACATTTGCCATTCCTGAGAATGTATTGCTTCTGCCGTATGACTCGCGATTCTCCACAAGGGTGCTCATACTGTCATAGAGGGTGCTGTCCTTCTGCACGTATTCCGTCACTCCATTGGCGTACTCCAGCATTCCGTATATGTTCACATTTCCTCGTCTGGCCATTAGATAGGTACTTGCTCCGCCATCCCAGTTATTGTGACGGTCTGCAGTTCCTGCTCCGCTTACCGACATTTTCCAGCCGTCATCCTTTCTCTTGGTAGTGACTATATTGATGACTGCTCCTGTTGATGCCTGATAGCCTGAACCTGTATATGAATTAAGTTCTATGCTCTCAATGCTTTCTACAGGCATTGTCTTCAACAGACTGACAGCTTGCGATCCGGAGAGTTTCTGAGGACGGCCGTCGATGTAAAGCACAGCGCTCTGACCGTTCAATGTAAGGCCCTGCTTCTGGCTGGCCGTAACACCCGGCAGTCTGTCAAGGATGTTGGTGATGTCTGCTCCAGTGTTGCCTTCGATCTTGCTTACGTTGAATCTGAGGTTTACTTCGTCTGTCATTGATGTCAGAGTGACTCCTGTAACGACAACCGCATCCAATGTAAGGGTATCGGCAAGAGTGTAGCTCTCCTGAGCTGCTGTCCTTAGCATCGCCGCGGACAGCAGTAATAATGTCAATATGTAGCGCATTGAAGAAACTGTTTGGATTTTTCTACGAAACATTTTATAGTTGTGACTGCTGATTTCTCATCAATCTGTTATGCGTCTTTTTGGTATATTTTCCCTGTTTTTCTCGTCAGATAGCACTGCTATCCTCCTCATAAAACAGTAAAAATCTACTCAAAAATACACTATAACATTTTTGATGATAAAAATCCAAACAGTTTCTAGAGTCCTCCGTCGTTTATCCAGATTTTCCAAGGATTGTCTTTTCTCATAGCGATCACGAGGTTCTCCTCCTTTCCGTTTGAGAGTTTTACCTTGCAAGGGACATAGACTCCAGTATAGACACCTGAACGGAATGATTCACCGCATTCAATGAGGGTGCAACCGCGATATATCTTGGAAATTGCGTTCAGGTCTGAGCCTCTGAGGACGAGTTTCAGAACATTCTCATCCCAGCTGTTCATTGCCTCGAACATCTTCTTTACTGTCTCTTCTGCTGAAAGGGCAGCAAACTCATCGACAGGGAGACCTTCTACTGACTTCCTGACTCCCTCTGTGGTGTTGTCTGTCCATCTGATGTCTTCAGGAATATAGAACAATGTCTGAGGTATTGAGGTGTTATATTCGATATCGGTGAGCTTGACGACACATCTTGTGATCCCATAGGCCTTTGCATGGATTTCCAATGTCAAGAGTCGTCCGGTCTGCTTGTCGAAGGTGTATTCTCTTCTGGTGTCAGACTCCAGGATTGATGTATTGAGGCCTACATTGTCAACATATTCACCTTGGGCTGGAGATGTGACTACAAGAGTGATGGTATTGTCATTCTCTGATTTCTTTGCCACAGCACCTTCGCTTGAGGCTGCTATCGCTTCTTCCGACTTGAGAAGTGCAATCGGGTCGAGAAGGAATGCAAAGTCGTCGATCACACCGACAGCGGTGCCGTCGTTCTTCCATCCGTATTCCTGTTCAGGAATCCACTGCCATATATACTGTCCGTCGTTTACGGCTTTGCGACCGGATTTCTCAAGCGACCATCTTCCAGTCTGAGGATCTACGGCCATGGTATGTTTGACGAAGCGATAACCTATGTTTATGTATGAGAAACTTTCCTTTGGTTTCGTGCGGACTTTGAGAGTTGCGACGAAAGACGGATGCCCTGTGAAGTACTCTATTGCAGAGTGGAAAAAGTCGGATGCGGCATACATCGGGGTCGTGCCTGGTCTGAATACAAGTACCATTGCAATCACGGCTACTGCTGCAGCGCAAGTGCTTATCCATCCCCTGAAATTGATCTTTCGTACCTTTGGGGTATCCTGAACCGCCTGTACTTCTTCCTGAGCGGCAGCTTCAAGAATCCTGTCCTTAAGACCGGATGATGCCTTGAACTCACATTGTGGAGTCAGCATCTTTTCTATGTTATCAGTTGTCTTCATTTCACTTTCCTTTAATTGAGTTGTTTCTGAATGGCCTGAATAGCGTAGCGGTAGCGGGACTTCACTGTCGCTTCCGGGATGTCCAGGATATCAGATATCTCCCTGAACTTGAGCCCGTCTATACATTTCATATAGAGGAC
>JAZQEN010000044.1:0-3689 GCA_045539015.1 Candidatus Cryptobacteroides sp. | reverse complement strand
CGTTCCATCTTGCCGGAATTCTTCAGCAGATACAGAAGCTTGTCCTCCAGCGTAACGCACTCATCCTCAGCCTTATGAAATCGTGTCAGTTCAGCAAAGATAATAACAATTGTCTCATCCAGCAAGTCATGACACTCCTTTTCCCGGAATGTATACTCAGAAATGTACCTGTTCTCCCAATACTCCTTGTCCGGATGATCGATGTCCACTCCCATCAGTCCGATGAGATACACCGGCGCGACATCATAGTCAAACCCCGTCTTGTTCTGCCTGTCATAGGCCCGACTCGCATAACTGACACACCGCCTGAACCATGACTTCTCCCTGTACCTCTGCGTCTCCACGATGAACTTGGCACCCGTGGCATCACTGCACATGAAATCATACTTGAACTCCTTACTCTGCCCGATCACCGGCCCCTGATGCTCCGTCGGCTGATAAATGATCTCCTTGATCTGCCTGTGCTTCGGAAGCATAGTGTTCAGCAGCTCCATCACCACCTCCTTGTTGCTCTCGTCCCCGAAAAACGCCTTGAATCCACCGTTGCTGAGTATGTCCACATACCTCTGCTCACTTTCTTCTAATACTCTATTTGCCATAATAAATAATTTAAAGTTTACGGAAGCAAAGTTCGGGAGGATAAAATGAAACTTGTTTAAAATAAAGAAAAACCTCCGTTTACGAATTTTAAAATTCCGGTCATTCGTCCCTGTATAGCCGATTTTCGCAACTTTTTTCTTTTTCTTTAACAAATTTACTCGTGACCCAGCACATGGAGACTCAGATGCAACGTTTCATCCGCACCATGCATCTATCTGGGCGGCTATATAATGTTATTGATTAAATACGGCTTTTATGAAAAGATTGACGTTGCTGTTATTCTTGATGACCTTAGTTGCAAGTCCGATATATGCACAGACAAATGATAATAAGAATGAGAACAAGAGATTCCCTGTCGCAATAAAAGCATATCCATTCCGGGGAATGTATCTAGATAATAATACCCATTATGAGAAATTCGGCCCCATCAACCCTGCAGGTGTGCATCTGGGAATTGAGTTCCCGTCGCTCCAGCAGCGTCCATGGCAGCAATACCTGGGAAATCCGACGGTAGGACTGGGAATATCATGGATCGATTTCGGAGACCCTGTCGATCAGGGTCAGGACATGGCTAAGCTTGGCATGTGTGTGGCTGTGTATCCTTATATACTGCTGGACGCAATTGACACAAAGCATTTTCAGATGCGATTCAAGGTCGCCGGTGGTTTGGGCATAGTAACTCAACATTGGTACAATCAGGCAGACACGGATCCGAACCATTATTACGAGCCGACTGTAAACACCATCTTCGGATCTCCTGTCAATGCTTATCTCAATGCCGGAATAAATCTTAACCTTCCTATCACAAGATATCTCGCAGTGGGTGGAGAATTCGGATTCTTTCATATGAGCAGCGGACGTATTGCATGTCCTAACGTCGGAATGAATGCAATATATGGCTCAGTCGGACTGACTGCTACTTTAAACCACGATGCCGTAAGGGAGCCGGTAAGATTCCCGGATCTTCCTTTCTCATGGTGCCTGAATATTACAGGCTCGGCCGGCGCACATAAGGCAGCAATAGAAGATAAGCACAGGTTCCTCATATCCACCTTCCACGCCGGAGCGGTATATTATGTAAACAATTGGTATGGAGTCGGCCCGGGACTTGATGTATTCTACAATGGGGCTGTGGACAATAATACAGGCCGAACCCTCTATGTCAAGAGACCGGAGGGATACTCTACATTGGATAAGATCCGTGCCGGCATATCCCTGAACAATGAGTTCAGGTTCGGACGGGTAACGGCTCTTGTCGACTGGGGTGTGTATTTCCTGAATCCATATCGCAATTTTTACGACTGTGACCATCCTATATATGGCTATGGCAAGCGCCCTCTCTTTTACAAGAATGATAGCCCGAGCATGGACGAGGCCTTTCACTATATCAGGTTCGGTATGAGATATCGTGTATGGGATAACATTTATATTCAGGCACTTGCAAAGACACATCTGCATATCGTGGAATTCATCGAGTTCGGTGTCGGCTATCAGATCCCGTTTCTGCGCAAAAACCACCGCACCAGCGGTAAAACAATCTTCCACCACAGCAGAAACTGGTGGGAAAAAGGAAATTGGGAATAACGGCATGATCTTGACTATGGCAGGTCTCTCAGAGGACGGCAGTTTCTTGTACAATTACAACATGTAAGCCACTGGCGATCGCCAAAATATAGCCACCGCGTTTTGCGGTGGTTTTTTGTTGATTGATTGCAGATGACCGTCCATCATCAAAATGACGAAAAAGATGTCGGACGGTCCCGTTTTGCCGGTCATTTCATCGATTCCGGGCAGCGTCCGACATCAGATCTGCGTTTTTTCTGTCGGACGGTTCAGCAATCAATCATTTCAGTCGGCATAATAGGGCATTCTTCTCCATACGGTAATTATATTTGTGCTAAGTGATGACGGGGTTCGTTTATATTTGCTATATTTGTACGATTTGACTGTCATCCTGAGCGTCAGCGAAGGATCCTAATGACGAATATGAACTAAATAACTGATATAAAATGGGTATGGAATTTAAGTATGCACCAATGTTTCAGCTTGGCGAGGACAAGACTGAATACTACAAGATTCCGGGTTCGGAGCAGTATGTGAGCACTGGCGATTTTGAGGGTCATGAGATCCTTAAGATCGAGAAGGAAGGTCTCACTGTGATGGCTAATACGGCTTTCCGTGATGTTTCATTCATGCTTCGTCCTGAACATAACGAGATGGTTGCCAAGATTCTTCATGATCCTGAGGCATCTGAGAATGACAAGTATGTGGCGCTGACTTTCCTCCGCAATGCAGAGGTGGCATGCAAGGGCAAGCTTCCGTTCTGTCAGGATACCGGTACAGCAATCATCCACGGCGAGAAGGGACAGCAGGTGTGGACAGGCTACTGCGACGAAGAGGCTCTCTCTCTTGGAGTGTACAAGACATACACTGAGGAGAATCTCCGTTATTCTCAGAATGCACCTCTTACAATGTATGACGAGGTGAACACAAAGTGTAACCTTCCTGCACAGATTGATATAGAGGCTACTCATGGCGCCGAGTATCATTTCCTTTGTGTGACAAAGGGTGGCGGCTCGGCAAACAAGACATATCTTTATCAGGAGACGAAGGCTATACTCAATCCGCAGACTCTCGTGCCTTTCCTTGTGGCAAAGATGAAGACTCTCGGAACGGCTGCGTGTCCTCCATATCATGTCGCATTCGTCATCGGAGGTACATCTGCTGAGAAGAACCTCCTTACAGTGAAGCTTGCTTCGACAAAGTTCTATGACGAACTTCCTACAACAGGTGACGAGACAGGACGTGCATTCCGCGATATCGAACTTGAGAAACTCGTTCTCGAAGAGGCCCACAAGATCGGCCTCGGCGCTCAGTTCGGTGGAAAGTATTTCGCTCACGATGTACGCATCATACGTCTTCCACGCCACGGTGCAAGCTGCCCTGTGGGCCTTGGAGTAAGCTGCTCTGCAGACCGCAACATCAAGGCGAAGATCAACAAGGACGGTATCTGGATCGAGAAGCTCGACGACAATCCTGCGCGCCTCATCCCTGAGGAGCTCCGTCAGGCAGGCGAAGGCGAGGCTGTA
>JAZQEN010000043.1:0-35018 GCA_045539015.1 Candidatus Cryptobacteroides sp. | reverse complement strand
GACAATGAACGGGTTCATGCTGTAGCCTTTGGCTGTAATGGATACGGTCTTTCCTTCGGAAATCAGTTTCCTGATTTCCGCCATCAATACTGCCTGATCTTTGACAATTGTACCCATACGGCTTCAAAGATAATGATATTTTGTCACTATACGGATAAAAATTCCTATCTTTGAGAGATTTATGGATAATATGTTCAAATATACCGTTGCCGGACATTCATTCGGCATTCAGCTCCCGGATGGCTTTGGCGCCGAGGACTATCTTAAGCCATATGAGCCTTTTGTGGCTGATTCCGATGTGGATACCTTGTTCAATCTCCGAGTTGAGCTGGTTGATGGCCTCAGGAGTACAGATCCAGGCAAAGTACTGGAGTGTCTGAATGATGAATCCCCTTATTTCTGGATATTCGAAGCCGAGGATGGCAGATTCAACTTCGGCTTTTCATACAGCAGGTCCCATCCGGACTGTATTCTGAAGACTTCTGATTCTTTCCGCCAGAGTGTCGTGTATGTTGTTCGTGACAGGGCTGAACGTATGACGGAATTTGCCCTAAGTAATGCAGTGATGCTGCTATATACCTTCTGCACCGCTCCGTATGATACTCTTATGGTTCATGCCTCTGTCGTCAGCCGTGACGGTCAGGGCTATATGTTCCTGGGACGTAGCGGAACAGGAAAGAGCACCCACAGCAGGTTGTGGCTTGACAATATTGAAGGTACATCCCTGCTTAATGATGATAATCCGGTAGTCCGGGCCTTTGCTGACAAGGTTGTCATTTATGGAACTCCATGGAGTGGAAAGACTCCATGTTACAAGAATGAAAGTGTGTCCTTGAAGGCTGTCGTGCGTCTGTCTCAAGCGCCATACAATAAGATATCAGGGTTGGCTCCGCTGCAGGCCTTCGCATCGCTCATGCCTGCCTGCTCATGTATGAGGTGGGATGGTACGTCTGTTTCGGCTCTGCATAAGACCGTCGAAAAAGTCATCGTCAGGGTGCCTGGATACCATCTTGAGTGTCTCCCCGATGCAGATGCTGCCAGAGTTTGTTTTGAGGAAGTAAGTGACTGATTCGTAATGAAATATCTTAAGTGGTTCAATAAAGCAGTGCGCCAGTTCCGTGGCCCGATAGCAGTGATGATGCTGTGTCATATACTGCTGACCTGCTGTGCGGTCGGGTTTGTGTATACAAGCAAGAAACTGGTGGATGTGGCCGTGCTTTCCTTTAAGGGCGGGGAGTGTGGAAACCAGCTTATGGTATGGAGCTCTGTGATGGTCGGTATCATTGTAATCCGTATCTTGTTGAATGCGCTCAGAACCTATCTTCAGACTAAAACTGAAATAAATCTGAAAAACAACATGCGCCGTCGTCTGTTTGACGTGCTTCTGCATGTCAAGAATGACGGAGGTGCGAGAAAACATACGGGAGATGTTCTCAGCAGGATGCAGGAGGATGTGCGTATGGTGAGCAATGTGCTGGCGGTTTCTGTGCCGAACCTGCTGGGTACTGTTCTGCAGCTGATTGCAGCAGTTACTTTCCTGCTGGTGCTGGACATGAGGCTGGCATTGGTCGTCCTGGTTGTGGTACCGATAGGGATTTTCATCGGAAAATACATATCCGGACGTATAAGGAATCTGACCAAGGATATCAGAGAGAGTGATGCCCAGGTTCAGTCCCATCTTCAGGAGAGCGTCCAGCATGTCACTCTTCTCCAGTCAATGGAATATGAGGAAACCAGTTCAGCCTCTTTGGGACAGATGCAGGGGGTTCTTTATGGAAATGAACTGAAGAGAGTAAGGTTTACCATAGTTTCGCGTATGTTCATGGCCTTTGCATTCCAGGCAGGTTATGCACTTGCTTTCCTGTGGGGTGTGTTCGGTATCAGCAAGGGAACTGTCACTTACGGTATGATGACGGCTTTCCTTCAGCTGGTAGGGCAGATACAGAGGCCTGTCATGGACATGAGCAGCCAGATCCCATCCATCATCCATGCTACAGCATCGATAGACAGAATAATGGAACTGGAGGCCCTTCCGCGCGAAGAAGACGTCGAACCAAATCTGCTTCCCGGTGTTGTGGGAATACATGTTTCGCATATTACCTTCGCATACCCGGATGCTTCAGAGCCTGTCTTTGACGATTTCTCCCATGATTTTGCTCCAGGATCACGCACTGCAATCGTAGGACACACAGGAGTGGGTAAGAGCACACTCATAAGGATACTCCTCTCGCTTCTGACTCCGCAGTCAGGAAAAGTGCTGCTCTATGTCTCTGGCGGATCTGCTGACGCCGATGAAGCCGGCCATTTTCAACCGGTTCAAGCCTCTCCTGCAACCAGATGCAATCTGGTGTATGTTCCTCAGGGGAACAGTCTTTTCAGCGGCACCATACGTGAAAATCTTCTGATGGGAAATCCGGACGCTGACGAACAGCAGCTTTGGTCGGCTCTCCACACGGCGGCAGCGGACTTTGTCCGCGAACTCCCGCTGGGCCTTGATACCCCATGCTTCGAGTCCGGCGCCGGACTTTCAGAAGGTCAGGCTCAGCGTATTGCCATCGCACGCGCCCTTCTTCGCCCGGGCAGCATTCTTCTCCTCGATGAATTCAGTTCTGCCCTTGATGCGGAAACCGAAAATGTTCTCATGGACCGTCTCTGCCATGAACTTGGTGGCCATACGATGATCTTCATCACCCACCGCGACCGCATCATTGACTTCTGCGACTCCGTCCTCCGTCTCGACTAGTGCATGGATGTGCCATAGGTCGTGTTCTCGGGGTATATAAAGGTGTTTCTACCTTGTATTCTTAAATTATTTTCTTAAATTTGTAACGTCATAACGGAGTTCCCGGGATGACAACATAAAATATTGAAAGAAGTGTTTTAGCTGCGCCTGAACAGAAATCTGGAAAATTTCAAGCAAACAAGGATGCGCGAGACACACAGTATGGTGTTAAGGTTCATACATGCTCTAAAAATTATGATCCCCCACTTTTTAAAACAGAACTGAAAAGATATTAGCATGACTATGGCGCTAGCTATCAAATAATTCCATATCTTTGGGGAAACTTGTTCAGATAGTTATGAAAAACATCGTGATTGGAATTGGAGAAGTGCTCTGGGATGTGCTCAAGAGTACTGTGCCTGGAGTCCTTGACACGAAGATTCTTGGTGGAGCTCCTGCAAATTTCGTATTTCATTCAAGGCAGCTTGGTCTGGATGGAATTATTGTGAGTGCCGTGGGTGATGATCCCGACGGATGTGAGATTAAAGATGAACTTACGTCAAGAGGCATACGCAGCCTGCTGAAAGTCGTTGCCGGATGTGCGTCCGGCGTTGTGAATGCCACGCCTCAGCCAGACGGCGAGACTCATTATGAGATAAAGCAGAATGTTGCATATGACCGCATTCCTTATTCGCCGGAACTGGATGAATACATCCCGGATGTCAAGGCAGTATGCTTCGGTACTTTGGCTCAGAGGACAGGTGGGGATACCTGCCAGACAATCAGACGTTTCCTGTCCGCTTTGGGTGACGATGTGTACAAGGTTTATGATATCAATCTTCGTCCGACCTGCGAAATAGATGAATGTGCCGATGAGATATTCGTATCAAGTCTTGAACTGGCAAATATCCTGAAGATAAATCAGGTCGAGTTTCCAAGACTTATGAAACTGCTTGATATACATGAAGGCTCTGACGGGAAGAACTGCCATGTTCTGATGGACAGGTTCAATCTCCGTGCGGTAGTTCATTCTCTTGGAGGGGATGGCAGCCGCATATATTATAGGAATGACAGACAGCAGATTGAAATTAGTGACGTTGATGACGTCGATATAGATAAACTTGCTGCAGAACTTGGGGTTGAAAAGGATCCGAATGCAGATTTTGTAGGTGCGGGAGATTCTCTTACAGCTGCTCTTATTGCAGGACTTGTCAAGGGACTTCCTATGCATGAGGCTCACGTAAGGGCCTCGCGTGTCGCCACTTATGTCTGTACGCGACAGGGTGCTATGCCAGTCTTGGATGAAAGGCTTCTGTTCTGATGAAAGGCTTTGATTACTCTTAATACTTAATATTATGAAACGTTTTATTTTATGGGGAACACTCGTCGCAGTGCTGATGAGTGTTTCGACTGGTGAACTGTATGCCCAAAAGTCCAGGAATGAGAAGATAATTGCTAAGAAGGCTGTGTCTCATGAGAAGATGCTGGAGCGTCTTATGAAGTACATTTCTGTGGAGAGCTGGTCTTTATATGATAACGTCAACAATGACTGGACTATGACAGAAGGTCAGGCCGAGATGGCTGCCATGCTTGCTGCTGATGCAAAGGCTTTAGGTGCAGATGTGTATGTGTCCCCTGATAATTATGTTTATGTAACCGTACCGTCCAATCTTAAGTATGATGTGCCGTCTGTAGGTATAAGCTGTCACCTTGATTATAGCCAGGAGGCTCCATATCAGGGAATCAACCCTACAGTATTGAAGTATCAGGGAGGCGACATCGTTCTTAGTGAGGGAGTTGTCCTCAGCCCGGATTCGCCTGAAGGAAAAGATCTCAAGTGTTTGGAGGGCAAGACTCTGATTCATACTGATGGTAAGACTCTTCTGGGCGGAGACTGTAAAAACGGATGTGCTGTTGCAATGTCTGTTCTGGAGACATTGATGAAGTCCGATATGAAGCATGGTGAAGTTCAGTTTGTATGGTGTCCGAATGAAGATGTCGGCATGTCGGCAATGAGGATCGATACCGAGCGTTTCAATCCTGAAATATATTATGACATAGACGGAGAGGGCGCTACTGAAGTGGGTGTGTCAAATTTTACAGCTAGAGAGTTTTATGTGAAGTTCATCGGAAAGGATGCTCATCCGGGAGATGCAAAAGCTATGAAGATGGGTGATGCTCTTGCAGCTGCTGCTGAATTTGTTGCGGCAATTCCTATTGATTGTAGACCAGAGCATTCTGAGGGAACTCAAGGCTATATGCAGGCGTACGGGTTCAATCAGACCGGACATGACTGGTTTGTCAAATTCCGTATACGCTATTTTCATAAGGCTGATGGAGAAAAATACGATGGTATTGTAAAGCAGGCTCTGGCGGATGTCAGGAGAGATCATCCTGAAGTTGGAATAGAAATTCACACTGATGAGATCCGTTACGAAAATGTTGCGTATAGCTTGCATCCTGAATGTATCAATGCGTTGTGTGCTGCCAGCGAGAAAATCGGTAAGAACTTGGACCTGAAAGCCAATCGTGGCGGCACAACAGCTTCGATGATGGCAGCTAAAGGACTTAATGGCGGCCTTCTTGTCTTCTCCGGACAACATGCTATCCATTCTATATATGAGTACTCTGTTCTCGAAGAAGTTCATGAAGCATATATGCTGATGCTTCACACAATTGACCAGGTTTCTCAACTGAAATAGTTTAAAAAAAAGAAAAAGTTTTAAAAAAAAGAAAAATGTGACGGTCATTCGTCACATTTTTCTTTTTTTTACCATCAATTGAAGAGAATATTTGTATCTTGGCGGGGCATATGGGGAGGAATATTTTTATTCGGGATAGTGTGTCCTGATGTTAATATTCTAACTTTAATAATTATGATTCAAAAATCAAGAAAGTCCCCCATGGGCAAGCTGGCGGAGGTTGATGGGATCTCGTACCAGGTAATTGATGGAAAGTTGTGCAGGTATGCAGACTTGACGTTGGACAAAGGTTTCAAGATTGTGCTCGGAAGGCATGGCAGCGAGGAAGTGTTGAAGCATTTGTTGAACAGGATTCTGGGAACAAGTATTACGTGGCTTGAATATCGTAATACCGAGCACCCTGGTCTTACAGAGGAGGAAAGGTCTTCTCGTTTTGATGTTTATTGCGAAGATGCTTCCGGGTGCTGTTTCCAGGTAGAAATGCAGAACTGGAGCCAGAGGTATTATAACAAAAGGGCGGTATATTATTCCTCTCTGGTCATGCAGGATCAGGCAGCGAAGGCTCAGAGGCTATATCGTGAGCTCCATCGAAATAAATCAGGAAGGAACTGGGACTATGACTACCAGCCGATGTATGTGTTGAGTTTCCTGAACTTCAAAAATTGGACTTCGGACAATGTCGAAGACAAGAGCAATCCTTATGTCTCTATTTATAGATATAAGGATGTAGAGACAGGTGAAGAATTGGGTGACGGTACCAATATTGTGTTTGTAGATTTGTTCGGATTCTCGAAGACGGAAGAGGAATGTGAGACATTGGAGGACTTCTGGATGTATAGCATCAAGAATATGTCGCTACTTGAGTCATGTCCCGAAAAGGCTAAAGGTACGGAAATAGAAGAACTGTATATCCGTTCTGAACTTGCTAAAATGACTGTTGAACAACGAATTAAATATGAGGAAAGCATTATGACAGAGAATGACATTCTGAACAGCATTGAAGAACAGTTGGAAGAAGCACGTGAAATAGCAGAAGCTGCAGGAAGGGCAAAGGGAGAAGCAGAAGGATGGGCAAAAGGAGAAGCAGAAGGGCGTGCCGAAGGGCGTGCCGAAGGGCGTGCCCAAGGACGTGCTGAAGGACGTGCTGAAGGACGTGCTGAAGTGATCCGGCTGCTTCACTCCAAGGGTATGTCTATAGAGCAGATTGCTGATCTGCTGGGGGTAGACCCTAAGGAAATCGGGGATTTGGTATAAGTCCTCCATACAGTAATAAAAAAGTCAAGGCAGCCACCGCGAGGTGACTGCCTTTATTGTAATCTGTAGTGTGTCAGATTAGAGCTTTGGACCAGCTGCTACGAGAGCCTTTCCGAGGTCGTTTCCTGTGAACTTGTTGAAGTTCTTGATGAAGCGGCCTGCGAGGTCCTTTGCCTTCTCCGCCCACTCGCATGCGCAAGCGTAAGTGTCGCGTGGGTCGAGGATAGCAGGATCAACGCCAGGGAGTTCTGTAGGAACTGTGAAGTTGAAGTATGGGATCTGCTTTGTAGGAGCCTTGTCGATAGAACCGTCGAGAATAGCGTCGATGATTCCTCTTGTATCCTTGATAGAGATACGCTTACCTGTACCGTTCCATCCTGTGTTCACGAGGTATGCCTTCGCGCCAACCTTCTCCATTCTCTTTACGAGCTCCTCACCATACTTGGTTGGGTGGAGTGAAAGGAATGCTGCTCCGAAGCAAGCTGAGAATGTAGGAGTAGGCTCAGTGATGCCGCGCTCTGTACCTGCGAGCTTAGCAGTAAATCCTGAAAGGAAGTAGTACTGAGTCTGCTCTGGAGTGAGGATTGATACTGGAGGGAGAACTCCGAATGCGTCAGCTGAAAGGAAGATTACCTGCTGTGCGTGAGGACCCTTTGAAGGAACAGCGATGTTGTCGATGTGGTTGATAGGGTAAGAAACGCGAGTGTTCTCAGTCACGCTCTTGTCAGCGAAGTCGATCTTGCCGTTTGCGTCTACGGTTACGTTCTCGAGGAGAGCGTTGCGGCGGATAGCCTTGTAGATGTCTGGCTCAGAAACAGGGTCGAGGTTGATGACCTTGGCGTAGCATCCGCCCTCGTAGTTGAATACTCCCTCGTCATCCCAGCCATGCTCGTCGTCACCGATGAGCAGACGCTTAGGGTCAGTTGAAAGGGTGGTCTTGCCTGTACCTGAAAGACCGAAGAAGATAGCTGTGCTTGTACCCTCCATGTTGGTGTTTGCAGAGCAGTGCATTGAAGCGATGCCTCTGAGCGGGTTGTAGTAGTTCATGAGTGAGAAGATACCCTTCTTCATCTCACCGCCATACCATGTGTTGAGGATGACCTGCTCGCTGGTCTTGAGGTTGAACACTGTTGCAGTCTCTGAGTTGAGGCCGAGCTCCTTGTAGTTGTCAACCTTTGCCTTTGCAGCGTTGAACGATACGAAATCAGGCTCGCCGTAGTTTGCAAGTTCCTCCTCTGTAGGACGGATGAACATGTTCTTTACGAAATGTGCCTGCCATGCAACCTCCATGATGAAACGTACCTTAAGGCGTGTAGCCTCGTTAGTGCCGCAGAATGTGTCAACAACATATAGCTTCTTAGCTGTGTTGAGCTGCTTGATGGCCTTTGCGCGGAGGTCGGCCCAAGCTTCCTCAGAGCATGGCTTGTTGTCGTTCTTGTACTCCTCTGAAGTCCACCATACGGTGTCCTTGCTTGCTTCGTTCATTACAAAGAACTTGTCCTTAGGAGAACGTCCTGTGTAGATACCTGTCATCACGTTGATGGTATCAAGCTCTGTAAGCTGGCCTTTCTCGTATCCCTCGAGGCTTGGATCAGTCTCCTCAGCAAAGAGAACCTCGTAAGATGGGTTGTGAAGGACTTCCTTCACGTCGGTAATACCGTACTTGGTCAAATCAATTGTGCTCATAATTTTTTGTAAAAATATTTAAGGTTTAACTAATTCGTTTATATCCGTGCAAAATTAAACTTTTTTTATCATTTGACAAGCAGTGTCGTTGATAAAATCATTACATTTGTTGCACAATATATGCCTTCTCTTTTGAGAAAGACAAAATGGACAGGAAATGAGCGGAAACGGCAGCGACAGGGCGCTTGAAGTCCTGAAGGAATATTGGGGGTATGACTCCTTCCGTCCGATGCAGGAGGATATTGTCCGTACTGCATTGGACGGCAGGGATGTGCTTGCAATCCTGCCTACTGGAGGAGGAAAGTCCGTCTGTTTCCAGGTGCCGGGAATGATCCGTGAGGGCATAGCCATAGTGGTCACGCCGCTCATCGCGCTGATGAAGGACCAGGTGCAGAACCTGACCGACCGAGGAATCAGGGCTTTATGCGTAAATGCTGGAATGAGCAGAAGGGAGGTGGATACCGCCCTGAATAATGCTCTGTACGGAGATTTCAAGTTTCTGTATGTCTCTCCGGAACGATTGAATACCAGACTTTTCCAAAGCTATGTCAGGGAAATGACGGTGAGCTATATCGTGGTTGACGAGGCTCACTGTATCTCTCAATGGGGTTATGATTTCCGTCCGGATTATCTTCTGATAGGCCGGCTTCGGGAACTGGTGGAGGCCCCTGTAATAGCCCTGACGGCGACTGCGACTCCGAAGGTGGCTGAGGATATTATGGAGAAGTTGGGATTCAAGGAAAAATGCCTGTTGAAAAGCGGTTTCGAAAGGCCGAATCTTTCATATATCGTACGCCAGTGCGAAGACAAGCTGGGACAGCTTCTCAATATCTGCAAGGGTGTGGAAGGTACCGGAATCGTGTATGTCCGCAGCAGAAAGAAGACAGAAGAACTGGCTGCCTTCCTTGCAGCTAACGGGGTGTCTTCATTGTTCTATCACGCAGGTCTGGGTGCTCAGTCGCGTGCTGACCGACAGTCCCGATGGAAGTCTGACGCAGTCCGGGTGATGGTCTGCACGAATGCATTCGGAATGGGTATTGATAAGCCGGATGTGAGATTTGTAGTTCACTTCGACGTTCCTGACAGTCCTGAGGCATATTTCCAGGAAGCGGGCAGGGGAGGACGCGACGGGAAACGTAGTTTTGCGGTCATGTTATGGAACAGTTCGGATACAAAACGCCTTCGTCAGCTCTCGACTGTCTCATTCCCTTCGCTGGACTATATAGAGGATGTATATCATAAGGTTCATGCCTTTTATGATATTCCATATGATACCGGCGTTGGTCGTCAGTTGAAGTTCAATCTGGAAGAGTTCTGCAAAAGGTTTAAGCTTCAGCGTTCATCTGCTTATTACGCAATTGTTTACATAGAGAGAACCGGCCACTGGACGATGGCTGAAGATATGGACATATCTACTAAAGTCCAGATTACGGTGGATAGGAACGAGCTTTATGATCTGGAGTTTCCGGAAAGCAGGATGACTTCTCTGCTGGAGCTGCTGATGAGGAAGTATACGGGGCTGTTCTCATATCCGGTACCGATTGATGAGGATTATATCGCCTCGCAGATAGGCGTTCAGGTCCCTATGCTGCGTCAGCTGCTATATAAGCTTTCACTGGAACATGTGATCAGATATGTGCCGGCAGATCATGCTACTGTCATCTGTCTCCACCACGACCGTCTTCGTCCTAAGAATGTCAATCTCGACCCTGATAGGTATGCAATGCTGAAGGAGTCATTCAATGGCAGGATGCAGAAGATGATTGATTATATCAGTGAGGATGATACATGCCGCAGCAGGTATCTTCTGGAATATTTCGGTCAGACCGAAAGCGAAGACTGCGGTACATGCGATGTCTGCAGAGCAAAGCCAAAGGCCGCAAGATCCGAAGAGCCCGCAGCCTTGATGTCTTCATTCGTCAATGATGAAATGTCAGGCATATATGCCATAGATGATGTCCTGCGCCGTTTTTCTTCTCCTGGTCAGCTTGCTCCGGAAGGCTGCGTCGCAATCCTCCGCCGTCTCATCGACGAGGGCAAAGTCCCTCCTCCTCTTCAATGACCAGTCCGTCATATGCAGGCAGGACTCCTTCCGGGAGTTCGGCCGCCAGTTCTGTGTAGACCGGGAGCTGATGGGAAAGGTGCGTGAGCCACGTATGCTTCGCTCCGACCTTTTTCGCTACCTTGAGCGCGCCTTCAAGTGCAAAGTGTGATATGTGGTGTCCTCTGCGTACGCAGTTGATCACGAAGTGCTCAAGCCCCTTAAGTTTCTCGAACTCCTCCTCTGGAATATGGTTCATGTCCGTGCAGTATGCGATAGCCCCGAACCGGAATCCAAGGACCGGCAGCTTGTAGTGTCTGCCGCGGATAGGGATAATCTTTACACCGTTGATTTCAAACGGATTCTGGTCGATCGTATGTACTCTCCATTCGGGTGCTCCGGGATATTTGTTCTCTGCAAATGCATATGAGTATTCCATCCGCAAGGAGTCCTCGACATACTTTTCGCAGTATATTTCCGTGGCCTTCTTTTCAAGGTAGTTGAACGCGCGGATATCGTCAAGGCCTCCGGTGTGGTCTTTATGATTGTGAGTCAACAGGATAGCGTCCAGGTGACTTATGCCTGCACGAAGCATCTGCTGTCTGAAATCAGGGCCGGCGTCAACGAGTATGGTAAGTCCTTCATATTCCACAAGGACGCTTGCGCGAAGCCTCTGGTCGCGCGCGTCACAACTGCGGCATACGTCGCATCCGCATCCTATCATAGGCACTCCTTGAGAGGTGCCGGTGCCTAAAAATGTCAGTTTTACTTTGTTCATTCAATTGTTTTTAGATCCACACGTCGCTTTGCTCCTCAGGATGACAACCGGATCATATGACGATGTCAACGATTTTACCGATAAGTTCGGGGTCGTATGGCCTGGATACTCTTATGTAGTTGCCGGTGTAGCCCTCCATCATGCCGTTTTTGTCGGTACTTTCAAAGAGGACCTTCTCGGCGACTCCTTTGTTGGCCTTCAGGAATTCCTGGTGTAACTTGGCGCTGAGTTCTTCCAGCATCTGCACCCTTTGGGTCTTGATGCTGTCCTGCACCTGATCCTTGCGCTCGGCTGCCGGGGTGCCGGCACGGCGTGAATATGGGAATATATGTATGAATGCAGGTTTCACGACGTCCTTCAGGAAGTTATATGTTTCCATGAAAAGTTCGTCCGTCTCTCCAGGGAATCCTACTATGACATCGATTCCGAAGAATACCTTCGGACCTCCGGGCACTTCCGTCTTCTCTCTGATATACTGTATCTTATGGGTGAATGCGGCAGTGTCATATCTTCGGCCCATCTCTCTCAGAATCGTATCACACCCTGACTGAAGCGGAATGTGATAATGGGGTAGGAACTTTGTACCTGAAACGATCCAGTCAATCATTTCTTCAGTGAGCAGATTAGGCTCGATAGACGATATTCTGTATCTTTCGATGCCTTCCACCTCGTTGAGCTGCTTTATGAGCTCAAAGAATGTCTCGCCGGTGGATTTGCCGAAATCGCCGGTATTCACTCCGGTAAGAACTATCTCCTTGATACCTTCTGCAGCAACCGCTTCTGCCTGAGGGACTATGTCGGCAATCGGGATATTTCTGCTCTCACCTCTGGCGTAAGGTACGGTGCAGTAGTGGCATTTGTAGTCGCATCCGTCCTGGACCTTCAGGAAGGAGCGTGTTCTCTCTCCGCTCGAATATGCGGGAAAGAATGTACCAAGATCCATCCCGCAGCCGCCTGTTCCGGATATGTTTTCCTTTATATATGGCACAACCATACTTTTTTCTGTAGCTCCGAATACCCGCTCAACTCCCTCTATGGACTCATAGTCAGCGCGTCTGAGCTGTGCGGAACAGCCGGTCACGAATATCTTTGCGTCAGGGTTCTGCCTGTGCAGTTTCCTGATTATGTTCCTGCTCTTCTTGTCGGAATGTTCGGTCACCGTGCATGTGTTCACAAGGAAGACATCAGCTCCCTTGCTCCAAGGTACAGCCTCATATCCTGCCTTGGCAAGCTCCCTCTCATAAGTGGAAGTCTCGGCATAGTTCAGCTTGCACCCCAATGTTATATATGCTATCTTAATGTTCATGATACATAGTTATTCTAGACCACTGCACCACTCCGTTTACAGGCGGCCTCTTCTTGGATACTCTTACTGAAAAGGACGTGAACTGCGGGAACTTCGCCTCCAATGTCTTGACGATCCTCCCTGCCACATGCTCCAGCAGATCGGACGGCTTTGCCATCTCCTCTTTCACCACATCGTAGATTTCTGCATAATTCACGGCATCCTGCAGGTTGTCGCTCTCAGCTGCTGCGCTCATGTCGACCTCTCCGCGGAAGTCCACGATAAAGTCGTTTCCGACAACCTTCTCGCGCTCCAAGCATCCGTGGAAGGCGCGGAATTCCATGCCTTCCAGTTCTATTGTTCCTATGTTTTTAGATTTCTCCATTCGCTTCGCTCAGTCGAAATGACAGTGTGTATGTTATTGTCAGTCGAAATGACAGTTTTATGCCAATATCAGGAATACACATGGCCTTTTGCCTATGGTCAGGCCTTCCTTCTTCCATTCGGATACCTTCTTTGTCTTGATGTATGCGTCAGGCATTGTGATGTTGGCTGCCACGCACACTCTTGTCGAGGCGTTGCATTCTGCAAGAATGTCCGCGAACAGAGAATCGTTCCTGTATGGCGTTTCGATGAGGATCTGGGTCTGCTTCAACTGCCCGGACACCTTCTCAAGCGTGCGCAGCCTGCTGCGGCGTTCATCTGTCTTTGCCGGTATGTATCCGACGAATGCGAAAGACTGCCCGTTGAGCCCGGAGGCCATCAGAGCAAGCATAAGCGATGACGGACCGACTGCCGGAACGACTTCGATTCCATGTCTATGTGCCAGAGCGACCAGCTGTGCCCCCGGGTCGGCGACTGCAGGAAGGCCTGCCTCTGAAATCAACGCCACATCATTACCTCCGTCGAAGAGTTTCAGATACCCTTCGACAGTAGCCTGGTCAGTGTGTTCATTGAGTTCATGAAACTCCAGTTCTCCGATATGTCCCTTCAGTCCGGCTCTGGAGAGGTATCTGCGCGCAGTGCGTATTTCCTCTACGACAAATGTCCTGAACCCTTCAAGTGACTGCAGTACCGGTTCCGGAATCACTTCAGAGGGCTCATTGTCTCCAAGAGGAGAGGGAATGAGATATAATTTGCCTTTATTTTCTGCCATTATTCTGTAATCTTTATCTCAACTTTCTCAGCATCGAGCATAGCATTTTCTTCGGCCTGTTTTGCCTCGCGTCTCTTCTTCTTGCTTGAGAACATGTTCCTGAAGAATTGCCTGAGTGTGTTGAACTCACTCTGATAGGTGAGACCCACGCCGTTTCGCTGTGAATTGTCAAGATAGTTTGTATATGAATCCGCCGAGTGCGAGAACAGGTTGAGCCTGAGTGCCCCGGATTTGTTGAGCTTGATCTCGATGTCGAGGTCTCCTACCACGTCTGTCTGTGCATTTTCGGAATATTGTTTATTGCCCACGCTTCCGTTTACCACCACCCTGTTGTTGAACATCTGGGTGGAAACGGCAACATCAAAGACATCGTTTCCTTTCTCGTTCGGCTGATAGTTCAGTCCAAGGTCGACAGGAATATCCAGCTTTTCCAGGATGTTGTTCAGCTGACTCGCCATGACCTCTGAAACATTCGAGTACAGCATTGTGGAGTTGTTGACGATTCCTGACTGTTCGTCCGGCAGGAAACTGTTGGAAATCAACAGAGATAGGAACTGTTTCTGCACCTTGTCCTCTGTACTCAATGCACTTTCCACCCTCGACTTGATGGTAGGGTCAAGCTCCGGTATCTCTATTCCGAACTGAAGACGTGGATTCAGCATCTTGTCTGTGATCTTTATCTTGCATTCTACCGTACGTCTGTTGCTGACGGATGTGGTGTCGGAAATAAGAGTACCGATCGATGCCTTTGTCTTGTATAACGCATCGATGTCAAGCATACTCTCAAGGATATCTCCGGTAAACGTAACGGTACTTCCGTCCTGAATTTCGAAGTCCCTGTTGACAAATCCCATTGCGACGAATTTGTAGTTTCCGCTGGAGATGTTGTAATCTCCTGTTATGTTGAATACATCCTCGTTTGCCTCCATCTGGATCGTACCGCTTCCTCGTCCGGATAGCATATGGCCTGAGGCCTTGTCAATTTCGATGAATGCCTCTACCTCAGGATTAGCCATGATGCTGAGATTGGCCGTGAATTCGCTTGCGGAACTGTTTTCCTGAGAATATCTGGCTGCAATTACCTCATATGGGTCGATGACCTCCTCCTTCTTGATCTCGGTGAATTTCAGGAGATTGGAGCTTCCGGAAGTAGCCGTGTATGAGATAGGTACATGCAGTTCGCCCTCCTTGGCTGTGGCAGCATTCACATCCATTACCATCGAACTGGATGGTCCCGTAAACGTTACCGTACCGGAGCCGAACACATTTCCATAGAAGTATTCATTCTGCTTGTCCGTCAGATCAATACCCTCTATTTCGTTGCATCTGATACCGATATCATAGAATATGTCCTTGAAATAATCCCATTTTATGCTTCCATAAACATCTGCAGTGCCCGTATACCGGTCTCTTCCCTTTATGTCATCGAAATACAGTCCGGTATCATTGAATCTGAAACTTCCGTCCACGAAATAAGGTACATTTGTGAAGTCCACGAGAAGGTGGCCTTCGTCCAACCTGGTGTCCTTGCTTTCAAACTTAAGGTCGCTTAGAGGACCCTCAGCGGTGATTTCTCCTGAAACATATCCTGAAACATCGCTGAAGACGCCGTCAAGTAACGGCTGGAGATAGCCGACGTGAGCTCTGTCTAGTCTGGCGACTGCCTCCAGATTGCCGGTGCGCGGAGTCAACTTGCCGGCGGCATCCAGAGTACTTCTTCCGTCTATGTCATTCTTTACCGCAATGTTGAACCTGTCGAAGTCTTCGTCCCAGTCACTTGTAAGGGTCAGCAGGCCTATCGGTTGATGCGCAAATGCAGCTGAGTCGCATACTACATTCACCAGTATTCCCTTTGATTTCATCGGAGATGTCAGACGTACGCTTCCTGATGCGGCTCCATCTATTCCAAGATCTGTCTTGAACAGAGGATTAACAATTGAAAGGTCGAACCTGTCAAGGTCAAGACTCAGTGTGTCCTTTTGTGATACTGATGTGCCTCCATACATACTAATCCGCTGGGCATCGCTTGATAATTCCACAGAGGCATCTGCGATGCCGTCTTTGCCTATAGATAGCCTGGAAGGACTGATCCTCCACTCCCTGGAGTTCAGGTAAAGCATTGAAGGAAGGATATTAATGTCCATTTCCACATCGCCGTCATTGCGCGAAAGGTCACCATGGATGATGAACTCGCCTCTGTTTTCCAGCTCGCTGTTGTTGTCGTATGTGTACCCGACACCAATGTGGTTGTCGTCTGCAAGCAGCCTGATGCTGTTGTCGTTCAGCTTCAGTGTGGCAACTTTCAGTTCACTTCCGGTAAGCTCTCCGTTGAGTGCGTCGTCATTGTTGTTGATGTTGAGACTGATGTCCTTCAGGTATTGTTTCTTGAAGGCAATGCGCTGGGAGTTGAGGCTTGCAGTGAATCTGCCTCTGTCGTTGAGGTTTGCGCTGAGTTTTGTGTTTTCCGCAATATACAGTCCGGGCATTACCCAAGCCAGAAGGTCCTGGGTGTTCTTCAGATTGAAGTCGAGCATGTACCTGTTGCCGTTCCATTTGAATCCGGTGGTTTCAAATAATGCAGGAAGTTCCCTCTTGAGGGTGGCTCCGTTCAGGTCTTTGATGAACTCTGTGACAGGGGCGGTTCCTATTATGGATCCGTCTGCAAAGGATGATGTGAGTTCCATCCTGTATGTGGAGTTGGTCCTGTTTATCGAGTTCAGCGTTATGTTGCCGAGATTATATTGTCCGTCGCTGTTTTCGAGGAAGAGGTTGCTGAGGGCGATTGTTCCGAAAATGTCATTAGAGGATGTGCGCGTGAAGTCCGCATCAAGTCTGAAACGGGTCTTTGACTTGCCCCTTTTATCAAGGTTGAGTGCATTCAGGTCAGCATCTCCCACTACCACGATGAAGTCATATGTGCTCTCCTTGTTCCTTTGTGACAATCCGTAACGACCTTGGGTGAGGAAATTGAGATTCGGATCGTTGCATGTCAACCTTCCGTCGATTGCTGTATCAGAAATCGACGCCTCTCCGGATATGTTGGAGTAGTCGTATCCATACAGATTCATACTCTTGACATCCAGTTTTTTGACCTCTGCCTTGATTTTGGAATCCTTGTCGCCGAAGAATGAATCAGCCTGAAGCGTAAGAGTCGTTTCTCCAACCAGATCGGTGCCGACGATCTTTCCGATATCCAGCCGGTCTGTATCTACGGTTCCAGATATCCCTATAGGTTGGTCAGACGCAAGCAGGTCGTCAAGGCGGACATCCGCCTTGGCCTGTCCGATTGCAGATATGATATCGGCATCGACAGTCATGTTGTTAAGTGTGCCTCCTACATCTGCCCGAATCCTGAAAGTCTGTCCTTCTGCCAGGTTTCTCAAGTCCAGTTCTCCGTCCGGCATCCAATATGTGACAAAAGTGCTCAGACCGTCGGTTGTGAGCGAGAAGTTGCTGACCTCAGCGTCGATGCTGGTATTCATGATATCCGGTATTCCGGCCATCCTTCCGCTTACTGTTCCTGCGAATCCACCCTCGTTCATCTTGACCTTCATGTTACTGATGCTGAAGTCATCGACTGTTCCTGTGAATTCTCCTTTTTCTGCCACTACCTGCAGGCGGTTGCCTTCAAGCTGAGGAGCGAAATAGCTTATGGATTTGAAGTCCAGGAAGGTTTCGGTGATGGCGGCTTCCATCCGAACCTCATGGATGTAATCTGAAAAGTCCTTGATGTTGTCGTAGATCATCCTGAATTCTGACATCCTTAAATCTGACCAAGGGTCTTCCAACCTCAGATCCCTGATGTCTGTAAGTCCATTGCCGACCTTGGCACTTCCTGTAAGACTGTTGCAGACATAGCCGCTTTTTTCGGCAAATGACAGTGATGAAAGCGAGCCAGACATTACGCCTCCCTTGAACCGCAGGTCCTGGGCGTTGAGCTTTATGTCGTAAACATCCAGGTCGTTCCAGTTGATTCCGCCGCTGAAATAGGTCTTGCGGGTCGTATAGTTCCTCATCGTATATCTGAATCCGTCGATGTGGACTTTCCTGATATGGAAGATTTCCTTGTCTGTCTTTTCCTTTTTCTCGATCTGATCCAGTTTGAATATTCTTGTGAGGTTGTTTGTCATGTTATCGACACTGTCCGTATTTTCCTCAAGAACAAGGTTCATCTCAGTGTTCTTCAACGTCACTTTGTCCAGATGTATGCCTTCGTTTGAAGTCAGCGTCTTGTATGAGAAATCAGCGATTATATATTCTGCCTTCAGAAGCGTATCGATCCTTGCGGCGGTAGAGTCTGTAGGGTCCTGATATGGATTGTCATCGGTTATGACCAGATTCTTCAGTACCAGATTGCTGAATGGTTTGAAATGGATCCTTTCACAGGTGACTTTTCCATCAATATTTTCAGAAAGGACTGAAAGTACCTTGTCTGCGACATACGTCTGCACCATCGGCGTCTGAATGAGCAGCGCCAATGCCATGACCAGTATCGCCAGTGATATGAATATCACCCAGAATATTTTCAGAACCTTTTTTATGGCTTTTTGAGTTTTATCAGTCCAACTCGCAAAAATAGTAAAAATATCGGATAAAATCCGTATTTTTGCCGCCGGATATGCAAAGCATATAGCATGCCCGTTTAAATGAAACAATAACACATATGGCAGACATAATACTAGGAATAGAATCATCATGCGACGACACGTCCGCCGCAGTCATCAAGGACGGCTACCTTCTGTCGAACGTCCTCGCAAGCCAGGATGTGCACAAAGCCTACGGCGGAGTGATTCCGGAACTGGCCTCAAGAGCCCATCAGGTAAATATCGTACCTGTTGTGAGTGAGGCGATTACCCGTGCCGGAATCAAACCTTCCGACATCACGGCCATAGCCTTTACAAGGGGCCCCGGACTGCTGGGCTCTCTTCTTGTCGGCACATCATTCGCCAAAGGGCTGGCGATGGCCTTGGACAAGCCTTTGGTCGAGGTGAACCACCTTCAGGGACATATTCTTGCCAACTTCATCAAGCAGTATGACAGCGACAACCGTCAGCCGGAGTTCCCATACCTGTGTCTGCTCGTTTCGGGAGGTAATTCACAGATCGTCAAGGTCAACAGCCCGCTGGAGTATGAGATCCTCGGCCAGACCATAGATGATGCAGTGGGTGAGGCATTTGACAAATGCTCGAAGATGATGGGCCTCGGTTATCCTGGTGGCCCTATCGTAGACCGTCTGGCGAAGGAGGGTGATCCGCTCAAGTATAAATTCTCCAAGCCTCATATCCCTGGATTTGATTATAGTTTCAGCGGCATAAAGACGTCTCTTCTCTACTTTGTGCGTGACCAGATGGAGATAGATCCTGAGTTCATGGAAAAGAACAAGGCTGACATATGTGCCAGTTTCCAGAAAGCCCTGATCGACATACTTATGGACAAGCTCATCAAGGCGGCGAAACATACTGGTATCAAGCAGATTACAATAGGTGGCGGTGTCTCTGCGAACAGCGGACTTCGTGCCAGAATAGAAGAAGAAGGACGCAAGCGCGGCTGGACGACATTCCTTCCGGAATTCAAGTTCACCACTGACAATGCTGCCATGATAGCCATCGCCGGATGGTTCCACTACCAGAACGGTGAACGCGCCTCCCTTGACGTAGCACCAGTATCCCGCCTCGCTGAATTCTGATTCTGTCATCGACATTGTCATTTCGAGCGAAGTCGAGAAATCTAAAATACTAACAATGAAAGAAATAGAAGTAACCTGCAAACTTGGCAAGGAACTCACGGCAGACGAGATCCAGACAGCAGCAGTAAAGGCACTTGGTGTATCGCCTAAGATCAAGCAGCAGCTCAAATACAGGATCGTGCGTCGATCCATCGATGCCCGTAACGACATTCTATACCGCTACAAGGTGGAAGTCTATAGGCCAGAGGAAGTTATGGCAGAATATGTCCTTGAAGAATATAAGGATGTCTCATCTGCTGAACCGATCATCATCATAGGTGCAGGCCCGGCAGGAATGTTTGCCGCCCTTCGTCTTCTGATGAAAGGTCTCAAGCCTGTGATCCTGGAGCGCGGAAAGGATGTGCACGCCAGAAAATTCGATATGGCAAAGCTTTCTCGCGAGGGAGTTGTGAATCCGGACTCCAACTACTGCTTCGGCGAAGGAGGTGCCGGTACATTCTCCGACGGCAAGCTATATACACGTTCATCGAAGAGGGGAGACATCCGTGAAGTTCTCCACCAGCTCGTTCGTTTCGGAGCAGATCCTTCCATCCTTATTGATGCACACCCGCATATCGGCAGCGACAAGCTTCCTATAGTTGTGGAGAATATCCGCAAGTGCATCATCGAACATGGAGGAGAGTATCATTTTGACTCTCGCGTTACCGACATCATCAAACGTCCCGACGGTGCCTTTGATGTCGTGGCTGGTAATACCTACACCTCCCGCAAGGTAATTCTGGCTACAGGCCACTCAGCCCGCGACGTCTACGAAATGTTCCACCGCAAGGGATGGGAACTCCAGGCCAAGGGTTTTGCACTTGGTGTGCGCGTCGAACATCCGCAGTCTTTGATCAACAAGATCCAGTATCATGGTAAGTATCAGCCATATATGCCTACTGCGGAGTACTCTTTCGTAACTCAGGTACTGGACAGGGGAGTATTCTCGTTCTGCATGTGCCCTGGCGGTATCCTTGTGCCTGCTGCTACAGCATCCGGTGAGCTTGTCCTCAACGGAATGTCCAACTCGCAGCGCAACTCAAAGTGGGCAAATTCCGGAGTCGTCGTTCAGATAGAACCAGAAGACTTTCCTGAATATGCCCAGTACGGTCCTTTGGCCCTTCTGAGATTCCAGCAGGATGTAGAGAAGAAGATGTTTGAATATACAGGTTCGCTCAAGGCTCCGGCACAGCGCATGATGGATTTCTGCCGCCGCATCCCTTCAAGCGGCCTTCCGCAGACCTCATACCATCCTGGTGCGGTCAATGCTCCGCTTCATGAAATGCTTCCTGAGCATGTTTCGCTCAGGCTCAAATATGCCTTCCCGGAAATCGGCAACAAGAAGATGCACGGCTATTATACCAATGATGCACTCCTTCTCGGAGTCGAGTCCCGCACATCATCCCCTGTCCGCATTCCGCGTGATCCCGAGACGCTCGAGCATGTGCAGGTGAGCGGTCTCTACCCGTGCGGCGAGGGCGCCGGCTATGCCGGAGGCATAGTCTCATCCGCCCTCGACGGCATCAACTGCGCCGCAAAGATATAGCTTTGCGGCTGGCGCGCAAGTTGCTGAGCGCCAATGTCTTATGAAAAGCTCGTGCCGCCAAAGGGGAGCACGAGGAATGTGGAATTAATTGAATGTCAGATGTTTATGCGCCAGGCTTTTTTGCTGATAGTATCGCTATTCTTGTGCGTGTGCCTTTGTGCACAGGACAAGACTCTCAGAGTGGATTATATCTTTTCCGGAACGGACAAGTCTGTCGAGATTTCTCTCGACGAGATGTCGTGCTTTGACGGATGGTCAGGGCGCCGCGTCAATCTTGACGAGGTGCCGGTGCGCGGCAACGGGCAGATATCGTTGACGGATGTTGCGAGTGGGGAGGTGCTCTATCGCCAGTCATTCTCGACTCTTTTCCAGGAGTGGCAGACCACCGAAGAGGCCACCAGAGTGCGCAGATCATTCGAAAATGTCTTTCTGCTGCCGATGCCGTCATCAAAGGCAGAAATCCGCATAGAACTGTATGATGTACATGGAAACGTATCCGGAACAACGCATCATCTGGTCGATCCGCAGGATATTCTGATACGCCATCTTGATCCGTCACCTGCTCCTCATAAGTATATTGTAGCCAGCGGCTCGCCTGAAGAATGCATCGATGTGGCTATAGTCGCGGAAGGTTATACCGCGGATGAAATGGACGTATTCTATAAAGATGCAGAGGAGGCCGTCATGGCGATACTTTCGCACGAACCTTTCGGACAGTATAAGAGCTGTTTCAACTTCGTGGCGGTAGCTCTGGAGTCGAATGACAGCGGCGTCAGCGTGCCGGGAGAAGGGGACTGGAAGGATACTGCTCTCAAAGCTCATTTCAATACCTTCTATATGGACCGCTACCTCACGACCCTGCGTCTGAAGAACATGCACGACAAGCTTTGCGGCATTCCATATGAACATATTGTAATACTCGCAAATACAGAGACTTACGGCGGAGGTGGCATATATAATTCATACACCCTTACTACTGCCCATCATCCTGCTTTCAAACCGGTAGTAGTGCATGAATTCGGACATAGTTTTGCCGGACTTGCAGACGAGTATTACTACGACGACCAGTATGTCGAGTTCTATTATCCCGACTGCGAACCATGGGAGCAGAACATTACCACACTTGCAGACTTTGACTCAAAATGGAAAGATATGCTGGATGCCGGCAAGGCTGAACTGCTTGAAGGAGCAGGATACCAGTCCAAGGGAGTGTACAGACCTGCAAAGGATTGCCGCATGCACACAAACACGGCCGGTAGCTTCTGTCCTGTCTGCCAGAGAGCCATCGGCCGCATCATAGAATTCTATACCGAGTAGGTATTATTTCATGTTGTTTATTGTCTTCGCCTTCTCAGTGAAGTAGTTGTTATCGGTTGACATCAGCCTGTAGTCTCCGACTCTACCCCAGCTTGCAGGCCTGTCCTTGATCTCCATGTCCTCATCAGTATCGTTTTCGATGTAGTTCTCGATCTTTGCCTGCCAGTCGAGGATTCTCTGTCTTGCTGACTCGGTATCCATCAGGCCATTAGCCGGATCTACAAGTCTCTTGAGTTCGTCGCGATAGATGTTCCTGAACTCCTCATATTCCATCATTCTTTCCATGAGCAGACCTCTGTCTCCCCAGTTGTATGGGTCCTGTTTTGCAGGGTCATAGCCGTTTGCGGTGCCTAAGGTGTTGTCGTAGTCATATGGAATGAAGAAGACCTTATAGTCATACAGGTCACTTGTCGTGAAGTAGAGATAGTAGTTGTTGCCGTTGTTCCACATGTCGTCCCACATGCCGACAGCCACGTTCACTGCATATGTCCTCATAAGAAGTTCCACGTCGCAAACCTGCTTTATCCATGTGTAGAAACTGTCTCCGGGAGTGCCGTGAGCCTTTCCGTCAATCTTCTTGATGAAGTCCTGTAGCTGTGCCTTTGCAGAAGAGAAACTTTCTCCGTACTCCTTGAGCTCATATGTGAAGTCGTCCTTGTCGTTGTCCAATGCCATGTTGGCATTCGGATCATTGAGCTCGGCAGGTCCATATGGACCCCAGGTGCATTTCCAGAGGTTACCATCGGCAGTCCCGAACCACTGCTTACGTTTCTGTATATACTTATCGTCATATGGCTCGATCATCTCGTATACGCCGTAGTATGCTGGTTTTGAATCTCCCTCGACATGAATCCATAGACGGCAGTATACGTCGAAAGCGGCAGTCCAGATGCCTGCACGGCGGAACAGGTCATAGCAGAAGACTTCGCGCACATAGCAAGGATCGTCCTTGAACCACTTGAGGTTGAACTTTCTGATGCCTTGGATCTCATGTTCGCTATCCTTGTTGAACTTGCGGAGGTTGATGCCGAAGTGGCAGTGCTGCCAGTCCGCCCCGTTGGTGACATGCTTTCCGTCATTGCGGTGGGCCTCAGGCCTGCGGCGTGATGTGTTTCCTCTGAGTCGCATGCCGGCATCTGTTATGGTAGTGATTTCGCTGCCTTTCTTATATGTGACATCGCAGTGGAAATAATCCTTGTTGCTTGGATTCTGATCATATGCAGCAAGGAACTTGTTCCACTCGTCGACAGAAACGCTTATGGTAATCTCAGGAATCACGTTCTCATCCCAGATGTATGAAATTCCGGCATGTCCGAGAGTCGCAGTTGTGAACGGCTCATACGTATTCGGATTCGGCTCCGGATCAGTTCCCGGTTCTGGTTCCGGCTCCGGTTCCGGATCAGTTCCCGGTTCCTGCTCTGTGCCCTCTCCCGGAGCATATTCGTCTGCACCAGGGTATTTGTCAATTTCTCCACATGCTGCAACTGTTAAAGCGCAAAGGATTGTTAGGAATATCTTCTTCATGTTTGATTATGGTTTTCGCACACAAAATAAAAAAGGGTAAGCTGATTACATCGCACCGCTACGACCTCCTACCCTTGCTACGGTCAAGTCCTGGGGGAATTCGGAGGGAGCTGGTCGTGTAAGACTTACCCGGCTGCAAAGGTAGACATTTTTTGCAAACCCGCAAAAATATCTACCCTAAATATCCATGTATGCTGCTTTAGATACTGTCGAAAATAAGAGGAAGAAGGTCATCGACCTTTTCAAATTTCCATATTTTCTGTGCTCCGACAAGCAGGACCCTCATTGGTAATCCGCTCTTCAACTGGTATTGTGCCATCACCTGTCTGCAGGCTCCGCATGGGGTGGCAGGCACCTCACATAACTGTCCGTTCTGACTGGCTGCAATGGCAATAGCCACCATTGCCTTGTCCGGCCTGCTGGCGCTGGCATAGAAAAGAGCTGTTCTTTCTGCACAAAGTCCGGAAGGATACGCTGCATTTTCCTGATTGGCGCCCTTGACGATAACTCCGTCTTCAAAAAGTACTGCAGCTCCTACATTGAATTTAGAATATGGAGCATATGCCTGTGAAGTAGCATCTACAGCTGCCTGAGCGAGCTCTCTGTCTTTAGGATCAAGCTCCTCCTGGGTTGCAAATTCCTGATAGGCGATTTTTATCTCTTTGTTTGTCATAACTGCTTATTTAAGTTATCTTTGCAGACTTCACAAATATAATGCTTTTTATTGAAAAAGTCTCATTTTATGGCAGATAACGGTAATATCAAGGTCTGTATAGGCCTCTCTGGAGGAGTTGATTCAAGTGTCGCAGCCCTTATCCTCAAGCAGCAGGGGTATGATGTGTTTGCTCTTTTCATGCAGAACTGGCATGATGCTTCGACGACCCTTCATGGAGACTGCGAGTGGGAAGAGGACCGTTTTGTAGCCGAGATGGTGGCGCGCAAAATCGGTATTCCGTTTTATTTTGTGGATCTGAGTGAAGAATATCGCAAAAGGGTGGTGGACTATATGTTCGATGAATATGAAAAAGGTCGTACACCTAATCCGGATGTGCTTTGCAACAGGGAAATAAAGTTCGATGCTTTCCTGAAATGCGCGAAGAAACTTGGTGCAGACTACGTTGCGACCGGACATTACTGCCGCAAGGAAACTTTGACCGATGAAGATGGACAGACTATCCACCGTATCCTGGCAGGTGCGGATCCTAACAAGGATCAGAGCTATTTCCTTTGCCAGCTTACGCAGGAGCAGCTTTCCAAGGCAATGTTCCCGATAGGAGACATAGAAAAGCCGGAAGTCCGCAGGCTGGCACATGAGGCTGACCTTCCGTCTGCTGACAAGAAGGACTCGCAGGGAATATGCTTTGTCGGCAAGGTTGATCTTCCTACATTCCTCCAGCAGAAACTGAAGCCATGTGAAGGCGATATCGTTGAGGTTTATGATGCTTATTATGCTGATAATGATCAATATGTATTTGTGAAGAATACTCTGGCATCCATTCTTAAGGAAGGGGAGTCCGGAGTCAAGATGATCACTGATTATGTATCTGAAGATAAGGCTGTTCCTGCTGCAGAGGGAGGATGTCCGTTTGATCTTTGCAAGCTGGCGGGACTCTCAGATGAAACTCTTATGAGATTGTCTCAGCCGATCGGATATGACATAAGATTCGAGACTGAAACCTACCGCAGCGGCCGAAAGCACATAAAGAAGACGAGATATAAGGACAACCCTTATGGAAAGATCATCGGAAAGCACGACGGTGCGCAGTTCTATACGATCGGTCAGCGTAAGGGTCTGAATATCGGCGGCCATAAGGATTCCGTCTTCGTCATAGAGACCGATATCGAACGTAACCTGATATATGTCGGAGAGGGACATACTCACAAGGGACTCTCACGCAGCTGCCTGCGCATAGCTCCGGAAGAAATTCATTGGATACGTCCCGATCTCCGGATGGCACCAGGGGAAATACGTCGTTATCGCGTGCGTATCCGCTACCGTCAGCCTCTTCAGGATGCGACGATGATAATGCGCAAGAATGGTCTGTACATCCTTTTCGACCAGCCGCAGCGCGGTATCACGCCAGGGCAGTTCGCCGCATGGTACTCCCCGGTGGAAGCATCTCTGGAGACCCGCGCAAAGGACACATCCGTGGAAATGATCGGCTCCGGAGTCATTTAGCTGCACTGATGCCGGCAAGATACCCCGTAGAGAACGCAGCCTGGAGGTTGTATCCTCCCGTGTCTGCATCCAGATCCAATACTTCTCCCGCGAAATACAGTCCGGGAACCAGTTTCGATTCCAGTGTCTTAGGCGTCACTTCGTCCAATGACACTCCACCTGCCGTAATGACGCATCTTTCATAACCGACATATCCTTCAATTTCAAACTTCCAGTTTTTTAACGTCTTGGCCAGGGTCTTGTGGTCAACATTCGGATTGAGCTTGGCAAATGCCGGAATCAGAGACATAGGAAGCACTTTGGTCAGAAGGATTCTGAAACGGTCCTTATACAGTTTCTGTGCGTTGCGTTTATCTTTGGAAACCTCATTCCACAACGTCTGTATCCTGACATGCAGGTCGTCGATATCAACAGCAGGCTTCATATCCAGAATCATATTGACCTTGGAACCGTTGATGATGGCGTTCACGCATTTCCTGCTTATCTTGAATCCGACAGGACCTTCTATGCCGCCGTCTGTGAAGTCCATATCTCCGAACTCATCCTGCACTTCGTTTCCATCGATGAATACCCTTAATTCAACATTCTTCAGCTGATTTCCGCAAAGCATCTCGCCGATTTCGCTCAGAGGCTCATTCCTATGAATATGTCCCCTCTCTGTCATCTCGAGCGAGGCCGAAGGCCGAGTCGAGAGATCTTTATACCCCCGAGGCACAACCGCAGTAAGCGAAGGAAAAAGCGCCTTCACAGAATGCCCCATTGCCTTTGCCCAATCATATCCGTCTCCAGTCGAACCAGTCCTGGGATAGGAGAGTCCGCCGGTGCAGATTATCAGTTTCTGACATAGATATACGGAACCGTCTGTGCATGTCAGACGGAAAGATCCATCCCCACTGTCATTTCGAGCGAGCGTAGCGAGTCGAGTGATCTCCCTCACCTCCTTCCCGCATATGACTTCCGCCCCAGCCCCTTCCGCGGCCCTTACGAGAGCATCTACCACATCCGAAGCAAGGTGTGATGCCGGAAATGCCCTGTCGCCACGCTCGATGACACTTTCCATTCCATGATCGGCGAGAAAGTCCACCATCTTCTCCGAAGTCAGATTGTAAAAAGCCGGTTTCAGAAAGTTAGGCTTGGGATGGATATGTCCGCTGAATTCATTCCATGCCTTCATATTGGTGAAATTGCACCTTCCCTTGCCTGTTATCATGATCTTTCTTCCCGGGCGCTGCATCTTTTCAAGGACAATCACACGTCCGGCTCCGCCGAGGGTCTCTGCCGCTCCTGCTGCTGCCATGAGTCCTGCTGCTCCGCCGCCTATCACGATTATTTCTGCTGAAACCTCTTTCATGTTTTTTCTGAATTTCCTGCAAATATATTCATAAATTCCGTATATTTGCAGTCCCTTCAGCCGAAGGAGATACGTTGCCAGTTTAGCTTAGTCGGTAGAGCATCGCATTCGTAACGCGAAGGTCGTGGGTTCGAATCCCATAGCTGGCTCAAAATCAAGACAGGTGGATTGTCGGTTGCACACGTGTTTATTTCTATGGTGTTGATAGTCAACTTGTTACAATATCGAATATGTTTAACCCTCGCTTTAAAGCGAGGGTTAAACATATGGTCGATTTCTAGATTATTGATAATCAGTGATTTGTATGAGTGTCGTGTGCGAGACCTATATGATGCCGGAACAAGTCGAGTCTTGTTATTTATCCAGCAGGATCGTTTCGATTTCGGTGATGAACTGGGATTTGCCACGCGATCCTACTGTCATCTGCGGCTCTCCGTCCTCGGGGATGAAAAGGACTGCCGGAATCGATGAGATGCCGAATGCTGCAGCAAGCTCGTCACATACGTCTACATCTACCTTATAAAAGTTGACTTTCCCCTCATAATCCTGCGCAAGTTCGTCCATGATAGGTGCAATTTTCCTGCACGGACCGCACCAGTCTGCGTAGAAATCCACTACGGCAGGGAGCTTGATCTCATTGAATTGTTCAGTTGATGTGATTTTGATGACTTTGCCGTCGCCGCATGATGCCATGGCTATGGCGGTGATGAAGGTTGCGGCGATGAGGGTGATTATCCGTTTCATATCTCTATTTGTTTTCTGCAAATATATGTAATATATTTTTCTTAACTTTGCCATGTTATAGAAAAAATCGAGCCATGGCTTTTTCAGGAATATTCAAACGCAGAAAAGATGGAAGGCCTTCCATGAGGAAGAAGGCTGTTCTGTCGTTGGGAACAATAGCTGCAGTGCTTGTTCTCTCAGGGGTCATTTCCATACTCGAATATAGGAGGATGAGTGACTATGTGTCAAATCTTATTTCGGCTAATATAAAGAGCATCACTCTTTCCCAGCAACTCTCCGACATAACTGAGGAGTATAACCACCAGATGCTGGCAGTCGTCATTCAGAATGATATCAGCAAGATGCCTGATTTTGATAAGGATGATTTCAAGTCATATTCGGATGCCTTGAAGAATTCCATCACTTCGGAAGCTACCCTTCCGATGGTGGATGCAGTGGAACGGTCTTTCTATGAGTTCATCAGGACTTCCATGAAGTTTGACGAAGTCTTTCAGGCTGAAAACGTCAATACAGGAGAATGGTTTTTCGGTACCCTCCAGCCTAGCTTCAATCAGTTCATGCATGATATGAATGCTCTCAATGCTGCTATTCACGAAGAACTTCAGACCAATTCGGCGAATTTCGATGCCGGATTCTATCGCAGTATCATCCCGGGACTGGTATCCGTATGTGCAGGACTGCTGCTGATTTTCCTTCTGATGTATTTCATAATATCCAATTACGTCAATCCTATATATAAGATCTCAGACGGCATAGATGCTTACCGCTCTAACGGGCGCCGATATAATTACACGCTTGAAGGAGAAGACCATCTGTCGAACATCAATGCAGGTGTGACGGAAATTGTCGAAGAAAATCTTGAACTGAGGAACAGAATAAAGACTCTTAAGGACGAAAGATGAATCTGAAGGCGATATCACTCAATGTAGGCAGAGCGCTGATTGTAAGTGCATTGTTTATGTTGATTTCTGTGGGGGTGTCTGTGCTGAACGGCATGGATTCCGCCTTTACGCCTCTTCTGATAAGTTTCATCATAACTGCCCTGGTGGGTTCGTTTCCGTTCATTTTCGTGAAGAATGCGCCTGTCATCTCTCTGAAGGAAGGATTCGTGACGGTTGTCCTTGCCTGGCTTCTTTCTTTCATTTTCGGAATGCTTCCATATGTGTTATGGGGCGGGGAATTTACCCTCATAAATGCTTGGTTTGAAAGCGTTTCTGGATATACTACTACAGGATCTACCATTCTTACGGATATTGAGGCTCTCCCGAAGAGCCTTCTTTTCTGGCGTTCTTCAACTCATTTCATAGGTGGCTTGGGAGTTGTTGTGTTCCTCCTTCTGGTCCTTCCGCAGGCCAGTCCATACCGTATGAAACTGACAAATATGGAGATGTCGTCGCTGTCCAAGGAGGGCTACAGATATAAATCCAGCAAAGTCATCAAGATCATTGCAGGTATATATGTCGGCTTTACTGTGGCCATATGTCTTTCGCTATGGGCTGCCGGAATGTCCTTCTTCGATGCGATCAATCACGCATTCAGTATTGCTGCAACAGGAGGATTCAGTACCAGGAACCTCTCTTTGGGATATTATCAGTCGGATCTGATAAATCTTATCGTTCTCGTTTATATGGCTCTGTGCGCCATGCATTTCGGACTCATATATTCAGTATTGGTCACAGGATCCTTAAAGCCTTTGAACAATACCGTTGTCAAATATTACTTCGGTTCTATTCTGATCTGTTCGGCAATAGTGATGTTTTCATTGATGACGCGTGGAGGGTATGATTCATTCGGGCGGGCAGCGATGGATTCGACATTCACAGTCGTCAGCTATATGTCCACAGCAGGATTCGGAATCTGTGACAATGCTTCGTGGCCATGGCTTGCATCTATCGTACTGCTGTTTGTTTCATTCCAGTGCGGATGTTCCGGTTCGACTACCGGAGGTATCAAGGTCGACAGGATCATCATTGCATTCAAGGCTATAGGCCATGAACTCAAGAGAAGGATGCATCCGACTTCAGTCAGCAAGGTAAGCATGAGCGGGCAGCACCTGAGTGACAATTCCGTCAATTCTGTCATGATGTATATCGTCCTGTATGTGTTTGCGATTTTCATTTCCATCATTGGAGTGCTGCTTTGCGGATCAGATACTACGGCGGCAATATCGGGAGTCATCGCATCCATCGGATCCGTAGGACCCGGTCTTGGAGAGATCGGCTGCATGGACAGTTATGCGGCTCAGCCTGTGATGGCCAAGTTCATCTATGCATTCGATATGTTCCTTGGCCGTGTCGAGATATATCCTATCTTGGTTGTCATTTCATTGATGTTCAGGCGGAAGTGATATGGGACGTGCTGATTTTCTATATTCCTGTTTCATTAATCGGCTCAAATATGAGCCTACACCTTGTCAGGATGCTCTGCTGAGGAAGGTGGCTGATTTTGTGTCTGCTGATGACGATGACATCCTGGTGGTGAACGGTTATGCCGGAACCGGAAAGACCACTGCAATATCTTCTGTGATAGGCACATTGAAGGAATACAAGGTCAAGTGTGTCCTGCTTGCTCCTACAGGACGTGCCGCAAAGGTGTTGTCATCATATGCCGGTCAGCCGGCCTTCACCATACATAAACACATTTACCGTCAGAAATCTGTCGGAGGCGACGGGTTCGGGCAGTTCTCATTGGCTCCCAACAAGGACAAGGATACCCTGTTTGTAGTTGATGAGGTTTCATTGATCGGAATCGATGCCGGACAGCAACAGTCCACCACGTCTTTCGGGTCGGGAAATCTTCTGGACGATCTGATATCCTTTGTGCGTTCCGGCGTTGGCTGCAAGGTCATACTTATCGGAGATTCTGCCCAGCTTCCTCCTGTCGGTCTTGATGCAAGTCCGGCGCTTCTGCATGATTATATGGCAATGATGGGAGGCGTCGTGTTTGCCGAACTTTCTACGGTGGTGCGCCAGCAGCGGGAATCAGGCATTCTTTACAATGCTACTTTGCTCAGGCATCTGATCTCCGAACTGGATTATGGACCAGGCGTCATGGATATATGCGATCTGGGACTTGAAGTGGGGCCTTTTGATGATGTGGAGAGGATCAGTGGGGGAGAACTGATTGAGAAAATCGGTGATGCATATGCGGAATATGGTGAGGATGAGACCATTATCCTCTGTCGCTCTAACAAGAGGGCTATAAAGTATAATCTGGGAATACGGTCCACGGTGCAGTTCAAGGAGGAGAGGCTGGTTCGTGATGACAAGCTTATGATAGTAAAGAACTGCTATCAGTTCGTTGACGATGTGGAGGGCTTGGATTACATAGCCAATGGTGACATTGCCAAACTGCAGAAGATCTCAAAGTTCGAGGACCGTTACGGGCTCCATTTCGCTGAGGCAAGGATTTCCTTCCCGGATTATGATGATCAGGAGATAGTTGCGAAGGTGATTCTTGATACGCTTGAGTCGGAGAGCGCATCGCTTACATATGAACAGTCCAACATGCTGTATCAGGGTGTGAATGAGGACTATGCACATATAACTGTGAAGAAGAAGCGGTATGAGGCGGTGCGTGAGGACAAGTATTACAATGCCCTTCAGCTGAAATATGCAAATGCCATCACCTGCCACAAGTCGCAGGGAGGTCAGTGGAAGTGTGTCTTCATTGACAATCCTTTCTGGCAGGAGGACCTGACTGTGGATGACCTGAAATGGCTCTACACTGCCATCACCCGTGCCACAGAGAAAGTATACCTCGTTAACTTTAAAGATGAATTGTTTAACATGTGAAACACTGTCATATCGAGCGACCGACAGCTTACTGTGCCGCCCCACTGTCATATCGAGCGACCGAAGGAAGTCGAGATATCTACATAATAGAATGAAAAAATTAATATTGTTATGAATAAGAAACTGGTTATAATGACGATTCTGACGGCTGCATGCCTAAGTGCTGCGGCCCAGGAGTTCAATCCTATTCCACGTGCATGGAAATGGATTGACAAGGATGATGTCATCTTTACATATGACGGAACCTATGCGGATTCAACTGCTTTTGTAGTGAATGCCCGCACAGGGAAACGTACTGAGGGAGTGACGCTTCCGGCAAAGTATTCAGAGTTTCCAATCAGACCGGACGGTGCTGTAAATATGACATATTCTCCGGATTCAACCAAGATAGCATTCACTCGTGACAATGACCTTTATGTGGTTGATATCGCCAGCGGAGCAGAGACACGTCTGACTCATGACGGCTCGGATGTGATTCTCAACGGCTATGCTTCATGGGTATATTATGAGGAGATTTTCGGCCGTCCTTCGCGCTACAAGGCATTCTGGTGGTCTCCTGACAGCAAAAAGATCGGCTTCTACCGTTTCGACAACAGTCAGGTTCCCATGTTCCCGATCTATTCGGCATTCGCCAATCCTGCCGCTGCGGCTTCGCAGTCGCAGAGCCCTCGCGTGACTGACCTGGCCCTCGGCGGGTCTCTCAGTGAGACCCGCTACCCGAAGGCCGGCCAGACAAACCCTCAGGTCCGCATCGGCATCGTGGACCTTGACACTGTCATGCGGAACGAGACGACCGATTGTCATTTCGAGCGAGCGGAGCGAGTCGGGAAATCTATTACATGGGCCGACTTCGACCCGACCCTTGACCAGTACTTCGGTATCCCGTTCTGGAGTCCGGACAGCAAGGAATTCTTCATTGCCCGCATGCCGCGTCTGCAGAACACCATTGACCTCTATGCCGTGAATGTGACGGATGGCTTGAAACGTCATGTATATAATGAAACCTACAAGACCTGGCTCAACTGGTTCGACGGCGTCGTGTTTACTGATCGCGGGCTATATATGGTTCGTGAATTCGAAGAGACGGACGAAGGAAGTGGCGTATGGCAGCAGATATATTTCCTTTCATACGACGGAAAAGAGTTCCGCAGGCTGACAGATGGTCCGAACTGGAATGTATCTATTATTCGTGTTGACGAGAAGGAGGGAGACGTATATTATACTGCGAAGCGTGATGCTGTTGCGAAACAGGCGCTGTATAAGGTAGATAAAAAGGGAGTCATCAAGGCTCTGACCGATCCGGCTTATAATGCTACAGGCATATCGTTCTCTCCGGACGGAAAGTATTTTGTGGCATCCTTGTCGAATATGACCACTCCTGTAAAGATTGAACTCTTCAACAGTTCCAACGGTATGGTCTCTAATTATGCATATAATGCATGTGCTGACTGTTTGATTTACCGGAAGACTGCATCTGAAGAAGAATCTGACAATTACTTGATTCCTCACAGTGCCTTGATGCCGAATCCCTTCACCTCTGACTTGAGAGGAAGGCTTGTCGCTGATATGGCAGGGCCTGATTTAGATCCTTCAGCATATGCACTTCCGGAGTTGGTATATCTCGTCACAAGGGATGGTTTCTGGCTTCCTGGAATGATAGTATATCCAAAGAACTTCGATGAATCAAAGAAATACCCGGTACATGTTGATATATATGGTGGTCCGAACACCCCTATGGTGCGCGACCGCTGGGTGACCCCTAATGATGTCAATCAGTGGTATTCAGAGAACGGAATCATCCAGATAACAGTCGATCCTCGTGCTGCAGGACATAACGGCCGTGCCGGTCTGGATATGATCTACAGGCAGTTGACAGTCTGGGAGGTGAAGGATTTCTGCGAGTGGGCGGAGGTTCTCCAGAGGCTGCCGTATGTGGACGGCGACAAGATCGGTGTGGAGGGCTTCTCATTCGGAGGAACAATGACCTCGATGCTCCTGATGCAGGCCCCTGACAAGTTCCACTACGGCATCGCCGGCGGCGGAGTCTATGACTGGGCTCTTTATGACTCCCACTACACTGAACGTTACATGGATACCCCTCAGAACAATCCTGAAGGATACGAAGTGTCTAAAGTGCTCAACTATGTTTCCGGCTATCCGACAGAATATTCCGATTGTCATTTCGAGCGAGCGGAGCGAGTCGGGAAATCTGTAGAGCCGGTCATGCTCAAGCTCACCCACGGCACCGGTGACGACAACGTCCACCACCAGAACACTCTTCAGCTCCTTGATGCCCTCCACCGCGAAGGAAAGAAATTCGACTTCATGATCTATCCTGACGGTATGCATGGTTATTACGGCTATCAGGGCGCTCACTTCCTGAATGCCAATCAAGAATTCTGGCTGAAATACCTGAAAGAGGAGTAAAGTATTGTATATTAGATGATAATGCTTAACTTTGGAGATAATAAACCCGCTTGAGATATGAAAAGACTTTTACCTATGTTGCTTTGCGCATGCTTTGCAATAAGTTCCTGCGGCCTTCTCGGCCTTACACACAATGGTGCCAATCAGGCTTTGCACACGACTCCTTACGGAACTACAGTCAACCCGGTGGTTGCAGCAGTGTCATCTGCAGTCCCAAATCCAGCAAAACTCATAGCTCAGGAGGACCCGGGAACAGGTCTGTATGGATATCTTAATGAATATGGAGTGTGGGTCATTGCTCCTACTTTTGAATATACCGTAGACTTCAATTCAGATCTTGGGCTGGCGGTAGTCAAACTTACTAACGGCCGCTGGGGAGCCATAAATGTATATGCTCAGACTGTCATCCAGTTCAACTTCCGTTCAAGGTACGACGTTGAATCTGCGATGAGGAGCATGCAGAGAGGCAGGTATCAGGGCATCGACCTTTGGGAGGAGTATGAGGCCGGTACAGAACTCTGGGGCTATCTTGACTACTATGGCAACTGGTACATCAAGCCTCAGTACCTATATGCAACCGGTATGAATGATCGAGGTCTTGCGGTGGTTCAGTTCCCGAACGAACTGTGGGGCGCTATAGACAGAGCCAACAATATCATAGTACAGCCTAACTTCAAGTCCCGCTATGATGCGGCATCGTCTCTCAGTTCCCTTATGAACAGATAGTGTACTGGCGGATAATCGCTTGAGAGTCAGTCTTTTACGCAATCCTCGTGCTCCCTTTGGG
>JAZQEN010000042.1:0-8113 GCA_045539015.1 Candidatus Cryptobacteroides sp. | reverse complement strand
GTATCCGTCTGCCGGTCCGCTTGCACATCTGATAGACATATGGCATGCAGGCGCTCCGTCGATAGATTTCATCTCTCCTGACATTTACGACAACGGATTCAAGGATTGGGTCGCAAAATATCACCTCCATAATAATCCTCTTTTCATTCCTGAAACCCGTCATATGCAGAATAACGGAGTACGTGCTTTCTATGTCCTTGGCGAGCATGATGCGATAGGCATAAGCCCGTTTGCCATAGAGGACGGTTCTGCAGAGCAGGGGACCCCTTTTGTCGAGGGATATGAAAAGCTTCGTGAGATGATGCCTCTCATCACTAAGTGGCAGGGACAGGACCGTATGTGGGGTCTGCTCTTCGATCAACAGGACAAGGAAAGGGTGATCGAAGACGGAGATCTCGTGCTGAAATGCCGTCATAATTTCACGCTTCCGTGGGATCCGCGTGCTACAGACGGCTCTGAGTGGCCGGAAGGCGGGGGACTCATCATCCGTCTCGATAATGATGAATACATCGTAGCTGGCAATGGTATTGTGGTGGAATTCAAGACTGCCTCAGAAATACGGTCGGCGAGTCCGATGCAGATGCTTGGGGAGGACGGTTTCGCCTCAGAAGGCTCTGGTGATGCAACTCTGACCGGAAGTCCGGAAAAAACAGAAGCCTATACCAGATGCGGCATAGGCTCAGTAGATGAAGTTGAAGTACTTTCTGACGGTTCATTCCGATATGTCCGTCGTCTTAACGGAGATCAGGACCACCAGGGAAGACACGTCAGAATCTCGGTAGGAGATTATAAAGTACTGCATGTCAGATTGTATGAGTATAAATAATACTATCTGATAGACAGAGATACGATGGACTTTGCAGGCATCTTGACGATGAGCTTTCCATCCTTTATCCTGAAACCATCGAATGCGGCAGGCTTGACAGTGTCAGGTCTGCCGAAGTCGTTATAATCCTGAATGTTTTCTGATGTGAGGATTTCTCCTGAGATCTGCGGCTTGCCGAGTTCTCCAAGGTCCACAGTTACTTCGGCCTTCTCGTCAAGGCTTACGTTGGTGAGTGTTACATGGATTGTTCCTTCTGCATTTCTTGATGCTGTTGCATCCACATATGGACATTGACGCTCATTGCCGTCTGTAAACTTCTCCGAATTGCACTCTGAAGGAAGGTAGGTCGCATCCTGATGCACATTATACATCCTGAAGACATGGTATGTAGGAGTCAGGACCATCTTGTCCTTGTTAGTCAGTACCATTGACTGGAGCACATTTGCAATCTGTGCGATATTGGCCATCTTCAGCCTTTCGGTGTATTTGTGGAAGATGTTGAAGCTGAGCGCTGCCACCATTGCATCTCTCATTGTGTTCTGCTGATAGAGATGTCCCGGATTTGTTCCCGGCTCGACGTCGAACCATGTGCCCCATTCGTCAAGGAGGAGATCCACCTTGTTCTGAGGGTCATATTTGTCCATGATAGCAATATGCTTTACAATTACAGGTTCAACCTCAACTGCCTTGCCAAGAGTGTTGTAGTATTCCTCTGCAGTAAACTCAGTGGCAGATCCCTTGCTTCCGTTCCAACCCTTGACAGTATAATAGTGGAGCGAGACTCCATGCATCCTGCTGCCTATCTGCTTCATCAGCACCTCTGTCCAGTTATAGTCGTAGTCAGAAGCTCCGCTGGCAACTTTGTACAGCCTGTTTCCGCTGTAGTCACGACAGTATGTCTGGTAGCGGTTGTAGAGATGAGAATAGTACTCGGGAACCATGTTTCCTCCGCATCCCCAGCTTTCGTTTCCGACTCCAAGATATTTGACCTTCCAAGGCTCCTTGCGACCGTTTTCAGCTCTCAATTTTGCCATAGGACCGTCAGCTGCTGTCATATATTCAACCCATTTTGCCAGTTCCTCTACCGTTCCGGAGCCGACATTGCCGCTGATATATGGCTCGCATCCTATCATCTCGCACAGGTTGAGGAACTCGTGAGTTCCGAATGAATTGTCTTCTACAGTTCCGCCCCAGTTGCTGTTGACCATCCGCGGTCTGTCTTCGCGTGGACCGATGCCGTCTCTCCAATGGTATTCATCAGCGAAACATCCTCCCGGCCATCTCATTACGGGAACTTTCAGTTCCTTCAAAGCCTCCAGTACATCTGTGCGGTAACCTTCTACATTTGGAATATCTGACTCAGGGCCCACCCATAGACCGCCGTAGATACAGGAGCCGAGATGCTCTGCAAACTGTCCGTAGATTTCTTTAGGGATGATCTGTTCGTCGCTGATTCCAGTATTGACGGAAACCTCCACCTTCATTTGTGCCTGTGCAGCGACAGGGATGATGATTGCAGCTGCGGCTGCGAAAAGAAAACGTTTCATAGCAAGTGTAATAATTATGTTGTAAAGGTATAAAGTTATCTTGAAAAATCTTATATTTGTTAGTCTTATAATGAACTGGTTTATATGAAAAGGCTGTTTTGTGCATGCAGCTGCGTTCTTCTTTCTGCAGCTGTTACTGTTTCTTGCGGATCTTCTGCATCCTCTGCTTCATGTGACGAAGTACCATCTACAGTTGGAAATCCCTATCTCCCTCTTTGGGAACATATTCCTGACGGTGAACCTTATGTCTTCGAGGATCCGGACAATCCAGGGAAGTTCAGGGTTTACATTTATGGTTCGCATGATACACGCATTACCGATTACTGCGGACGAGAACTGGTAGTGTGGTCTGCTGCCGTTGATAACCTGAATGAATGGAGATATGATGGAGAGATATTGCGTGTAAGTCATAATGCGGATGGACAGCCTGTCGATCCTGAGGGACTTTCAGATGTCCTGTTCGCGCCGGATGTGGCCGTGAAGACCGAGGCAGACGGAACCAGGATGTATTATCTGTATCCTAACGACCAGGTGGGCGGACGCCAGAACCTGATTGCAAGAAGCCCAAGACCTGACGGCCCGTTTGAAGTCTGCAACTGGAGCAAGGACAATCCGAATATGACTGAGGGAGTGCTGGGATTCGATCCTGCTGTCTTTGTTGACGACGACGGCAGAGTCTATGGATATTGGGGATTCCAGCGTTCATATGCTGCCGAACTGGATCCTGAGACCATGTGTACGGTGAAACCTGGTACTCAGATCATTGAGGACATGGTTCCGGGAGGACAGGAAGACGACCTTTTCCGCTTCTTCGAGGCTTCGTCCATCCGTAAGGTCAAGGACAAATATGTGTTCGTATACAGCCGCTGGACCAATGACGGCGAGTTCGGCCTTCCGGTAACAAACTATACTCTTGCTTACGCCTACAGTGATGCTCCGCTCGGCCCATGGACTTATGGAGGAACCATCATAGACGGCAGGGCACGTGAAATTGATGAAAACGGTAATCCGATCCCTTCTGCAACTGCGACAGGAAATACCCATGGCGGTATCTGCGAGATCGAAGGTCAGTGGTATGTGTTCTATCACAGACAGACCGGACTTGATGAGTTCGCTCGTCAGGCAATGGTAGCTCCGATTACGGTGAATGTCCAGGAAGGAAAGGGCGGCAAGGTCGAGATCTCGGAGGGTGAATACAATTCCCAGGGCTTTTCAGTTGACGGCCTTAACCCACTTGAAGTGCATTCTGCAGGTCTTGCATGCTGGTATACCGGTACCAAGCCTCAGCAGCATGCATGGCCGAACAAGACATTCTTCGGATCATATGTGGCGTCAGGATATGGTACTGATGATAAGTTCGAGGCACCATATGCAATCAGAAACAACACCAACCCTGTTGTCAATAATACATCAGGTTCTATAGTCGGATACAAATATTTCAACTTCACTTCAACCCACGGACGCAAGGATCTCGAGCTCGTCCTCAATCTCATTCCTGAGGGTGTGGATGGAAAGATCATCGTCATGGCTGACAGGCCTTGGACATCGCAGGGAGGAACCGTTCTGGGGACACTCGAAATCAAGGCAGATATGCCTCAGGTGCCTACAGATCTCAGTATTGAACTGCCTGCAGCAGGTGAGCTTACAGGAAAGCATGCAATCTTCCTGAAGTTCGAATCTGAAGTGCAGGATAAGTCCATATGCGTGCTTAATACGCTTATGTTTAAGTAAGGTTGTATCAAATTGCCCATATGAATGCAACAAAATTGCTCTTTGCCAAGAATAGTTCTGTTTAATTTTGTGGACATAAAGGTATAATTGTTTCATTGCTATGGAGAAGACCTGGAGATGGTTTGGAAAGAATGACAAGATCACTCTTTCCATGTTGAAGCAGATCGGTGTTGAGGGCATAGTTACTGCCCTTCATGATGTGCCTAACGGAGAAGTCTGGACCCGTGAAAGGATCCGTGATCTGCGTGAATACATTGAAAGTTACGGAATGCGCTGGTCTGTAGTGGAGAGCCTTCCTGTATGCGAAAGCATCAAATACGGCGGACCGGACAGGGACGCTCTGATAGAGAATTACAAGCAGAGCCTTCGCAACCTTTCTGCTGAAGGTATCCATACGATATGTTACAATTTCATGCCGGTGCTTGACTGGGCGCGCACTGACCTGTCTCATCCTAATCCGAACGGCACTACCAACCTGTATTTCTCATACAGCGAGTTTGCGTACTTTGACATATATATAGTAGGACGCGAAGGTGCGCGTGAGGAGTGGTCTTCATTCAAGGTGCCAGGGCTTGAGACAGGGCGTGACATCCTGGCAGAAGTGGACGCCCTTCGTACGAAGATGACTCCGGAAGGGGAGCATAAGCTCGTGGAGAACATCATAGTCAAGACCCAGGGATTCGTAAGCGGTAACATCCGCGAGGATGACGAGCACCCGATCGAGCTTTTTCGCCAGCTTCTGTCGCTTTATGACGGCATCACGAAGGATCAGCTTAGGGAAAACATGCGATATTTCCTCTCGGCGATAATGCCGGTGTGCGAGGAGTGCGGAATGAACATGTGCGTCCATCCGGACGACCCTCCTTTCCCTGTCCTCGGACTTCCGCGTATTGTTACGTCCGACGAGGATATCGACTGGTTCCTTAGTGCAGTGGACAATCCTCATAACGGTCTGACCTTCTGTGCCGGATCGCTTTCTGCCGGGGCACAGAATGATGTTGTGGCGATGGCCCGCAAATATGCTTCAAGGACGCATTTCGTGCACCTGAGGTCATGCCATATATTTGATAATGGGGACTTTACGGAGGCGAGTCATCTCGGCGGACGCGCTGACATTGTGGAGCTGGTGCGCATATTCGAGCAGGCAAACCCTGATCTTCCTATGCGCGTAGATCATGGAATGACCATGCTTGACGATGATTCCAAAGGGTATAATGCCGGATATTCCTTCCTCGGAAGAATGTTCGCGATGGGGCAGGTGCAGGGAATAATGGCTGCAGTTGACAAGGAATTGGGAATTAAATATAAAATCACAGGATTCTATGAATAAGCTTTTTGACATTACAGGAAACGTGACTGTAATCACCGGCGGTACAGGTGTGCTGGGCCGTACGATAGCAAAATATCTGGCCCTTGAGGGCGCCAAGGTCATCATTCTCGGCCGCAAGGAGGATGTCGGACGGAAGATCGCGGAGGAAATCTGCGCTGCAGGCGGCTGCTGCGAGTTCATGAAGACCGATGTGATGGATGCGGAGACAGTAAAGAAGAATTGCGAGGACATATTGGCGAAATACGGCCGCATTGATACGCTTCTCAATGCAGCCGGGGGCAATATGCCGGGCGCGACGATTCCCCCTGACAAGAACTTCTTCGACCTTCAGGTGGATCAGTTCCAGACTGTCCTGAATCTCAATCTGACAGGCACAGTGATACCAACGCAGGTATTCCTTGAGCCGATGGTGCGTCAGGGAAAGGGGGCGATCATCAATTTCTCCTCGATGGCGGCTTTCCGTCCTATGACACGCGTTGCAGGTTATGCCGCAGCAAAGGCCGGCATCTCCAACTTCACGGCATTCATGGCGACAGAGTGCGCAAAGAAGTTCGGCGAGGGCATCAGGGTCAACGCCATCGCTCCGGGTTTCTTCATCACTGAACAGAACCGTTCGCTTCTGACCAATCCGGACGGGACATATACACAGCGCGGCCAGGATGTGATCTGTCAGACTCCGTTCGGACGTATGGGCGATCCTGAAGAGCTCTGCGGCACGATCCATTATCTGATGTCTGACGCATCAAAGTTTGTGACAGGTACTGTCGCTGTCGTAGACGGCGGCTTCAACGCATTTGCAATGTAAGGATGACAAACGTCCAGACAAACTCAGCGATTTCTGTCGACTGCGTGATCTTCGGTTTCGACGGGAAGAACCTCAAGGCCCTGCTTGTGAGGCGCAGAACTGTCGATCCTCTCTATGATGAAGGGGAGCAGAAGCTGCCGGGAGCCATGATACGGGAGAACGAGACCCTGCCGGAAGCGGCAGCAAGGGTGCTGGAGGGAGCCACAGGCCTTACGGGTCTGTATCTCAAGCAGACATCTATCTTTTCGGACCCTGACAGGGTTGATGCCGATGAGTTGAAATGGATATGCGAGTATCATGGCATCAATACCGACCGCGTGGTGACGGTCGGATACTATGCGCTCGTAAAGCTTGACAAGGGCCTGGCTCTATATACAAGCCGCAAGGGAGCAACCTGGGTCAACGTTGATGAGATACACGATCTTATAATGGACCATATGGATATCCTGTCCGATGCACTTTCAGCTCTGCAGAAGGATATCCTGTGGTCCCCGATTGCCTTTCAGATGCTTCCTAAGAAGTTCACCATCAGACAGCTGCAGAATCTTCTCGAAGCAGTTTTCGGAATTGAGATAGACAACAGGAACTTCAGGAAGAAGATATTTACGACGGGTATCCTGCAGGAAACCGATGAAATGGAACGTAATGTCAATCATAAGCCGGCCAGGCTGTATGTCCTCAACAAGTCTGCATTCGGTCGCAAGGGTCTTGCGCCGAAGCTTCATTTCGTGGCCTCATGGCTGTAGGTTATAGTAATTTTTCTTGCAGATTGTGTGTTTTTAAGTAATTGTGTTTTAATGTTATAACATGATACTTAACGTATTTTTGGTGCAAACTGGCCCGGTGAATGCAATCTTATGTTAAATTTGCATAGATAATAACGCTAAAACCAAAAATATGTATCTCTTAGGTTACGATATCGGAAGCTCGTCAGTCAAGGCGAGCCTCGTGGATGCCCAGAGCGGCAAATGTGTCGCATCTGCATTTTATCCAAAGTCAGAGGCGGCAATCATCGCGGTAAAGCCAGGATGGGCCGAGCAGGAACCATCTTCGTGGTGGGAAAACCTCAAGCTTGCGACAGCTGACATATTGGCTTCTTCCGCAGTTTGTCCTAAGGACATAAGGGCGATAGGTATTTCTTATCAGATGCACGGACTGGTGTGCGTGGACAAGGATATGAATCCTCTAAGGCCTTCAATCATATGGTGTGACTCACGTGCCGTGCCGTACGGCCAGAACGCTTTTGACGCCCTCGGACATGAGCAGTGCCTGTCACATCTTCTCAACTCTCCGGGCAACTTCACAGCCTCAAAGCTTGCATGGGTGAAGGAGAACGAGCCGGAGCTCTACTCAAAGATATATAAGATAATGCTCCCTGGTGACTTCATCGCAATGAAGCTTACTGGTGAGATCTGCACAACTATATCTGGTCTCTCAGAAGGTATGATGTGGGACTTCTCAGAAGGAAGGACAGCGAAGATGCTCCTCGACTATTACGGCATCGACGAGTCTCTGATTCCTGAGATCCGTCCTACATTTGCTGAGCAGGGCAGGGTAAGCGCAGCAGCTGCTGCCGAGCTCGGTCTTGCGGAGGGCATCCCGGTGACATACCGTGCAGGCGACCAGCCAAACAACGCGTTGTCACTCAATGTGTTCAATCCTGGTGAGATCGCTTCTACGGCGGGTACTTCAGGTGTGGTCTACGGTGTCCTCGGAGAAGTGAATTATGACCCTAAGTCACGTGTGAATACATTCGCACATGTAAACCATACTCCTGAGCAGACACGTCTCGGCGTCCTTCTCTGCATCAACGGAACAGGTATCCTGAACTCGTGGATGAAGAGGAATGTCGCTCCGGAGGGCATCTCATATGC
>JAZQEN010000041.1:0-35431 GCA_045539015.1 Candidatus Cryptobacteroides sp. | reverse complement strand
TGTTGTTACAACTACTCAGGGTTATGGTGGTCACAGTTCTAATTACTCTTATTATAAGGGACATTACCGCCTCACCGCAAAAGCAGATAATGACTTGATTGATTATGAGGGTGGCACAGCAACCATTACTCTTGCTACATCAGGAAATCTGGTGCCTGCAGGCGAAACTATCAAGGGCGCAATGGCTGAGGCTTATGACTTTGTAACCTTTGACTACACTGAAAATGCGGCAACCGCAACTGCAACATTTGCAGCAAACAATGGTGCATCACGCGGTGCAGAGTTCAATTTCACATTCGGTCTGACTTCAGTTACCGTTGCTGTAGGTCAGAACAACCACCCTGACGTAAAGGTCGGCTGGTTCCTTGTAACTGATGTCAATGAACTCGCAGCAGGAGATAAGGTAATCATTGCAGCGAAGACACCGGATGGAACCTTAGACTATGCTATTAAGGCCTGGACAAGTTCCAGCAGTACGTCAACCTCTATGCAGATTGCTCTAATGGGTAACTCTATTAAAGATGTGACCGGTCTTGAACAGTTTACCATTGCAGCTGGAGCAGAGGCTTATCCTGATACCTTTGCATTTGTGCGTGCAGATGGCAGATATATGTCAAATTCAAGCGGATCGTTGAAGACAAGTACAACTCTTGGCGAATACACCTCTTGGGGCGTAACGATTGATTCAACCAATAATGGTGCAGCAATATTAAAGGTTTCAAAACCGTACAGCAGTAAAGATACTATAATGTTTACTTATACCGCTTCTAATCAAACATTTAGTCTCTGTAAGCCAACCGATACCGGTAAAGGAGCAATATACCTCTACAAGTATTATGAATAGCAGTCTTCCCAACCGTCCGGCAGGAAATTGCTTGAAATGATGTCGGACGGTCGGGAAAATTGCTTGAAATGGGGTGTTTTGGGGACCGTCCGACACCGAATCGGGCAAAAAAGTGATGGACGGTACTGTTCACTGGAGCCGGTGATGAACTACAGTTTGTACGGATTGTACTTTCGAGCGAGAGAGGGGGATATTTCCAGATACCCTTCGGTCGCTCTACCTTCGGTCGCTCGAAATGACAGGGGTGCAACTGGTCGGTTGATTCTGAACCGCTTGGACGGAAATGTTTGAAAACAAGGCCAAGCGGTGGCCCCAAAAGAATAAAATTGCATGAAAAACAGACCGCTTGGTCATATTTCTTGGCAAAAACGGCCAAGCGGTCTGGTATATAAGAAAAAAAAGAATGAAATTGAAAGAAACATTATTGAGGGGAGCCTTGGTCGTGATTGCGGCCATGGCTGCCTTTGCATGTCAGGAGAAACCTGACGGAGAAGGCGCTCAGCTTAATGAGAGCCTTGAACTGGCAGTGGATGTGGAGGATATTACCCTGACTTCCGCCAAGATCAAGGTGACTCACAACGGAGCCAAGAGCGACACATGGTATGGTTTCCTTACAGAGGTGGTCGGCGCTGACGAGGAGGAACTGATAGAGCTTGCCGTTGAGGAATATATGAACGGAGAGTCTTCGGAGGGCCTTCGCAAGTCAAAAAGCTATGTGACGGTACTCAAGGATCTCAAGCCGGGCACTGCATATAAATACATCGCATTCGGCCTCTCGGCGGACGGCAAGGTATACGGAAGCTCCGCATCAGTGGAGTTCGAGACCAAGCTGGACGGCACGGGAAGCGGCCCCGGCGATGGCGGCCAGACCCCGGGTAATCCGGAAGTGGACGGAATGAAGGTCAACCCTGCGTGGACTGTAAATTATGTCGGCGAGGGAGTCGTGAACGGAGAGGATTATGATCACGTGGTGACAGTCAACAGTACAGACCGCAATACATACGCCATCACTATAGTGTACGCAAGCCTGTGGAACCTCGACGACCTTTATGACATGGCAGTCCTGTTTGCCGAGGATCTTGTTGCGTATGTGGACGAGTACAACGAATATTACGGAACGACGTTCACTGTCGGTGACGCTCTTTATTCCGGCACGGCTTCAGATGCCTTCGACCTCTATCCTGGCTACTATATAGCTGTGGCTCTGGGAATTACTCCGGAAGGAAAGGTCAGCGGACTCTATGCCATCTCTGACGTGTTCGAGGTAAAGGAGGCCATCCCTACCGAGCAGTATAAGTCATGGCTTGGAGACTGGACCATCGTCGGAGAAAACGATGTGGAATTCACCGTGACTCTGAGCAGACACGTGGCCAACAGATCGTTCTGGATGTACGGATGGGAAGGTTTCGAGGACATACCGGTGGACGTAGAGTATAGCGAAGAGCGTAACGACCTGACGTTCTATGCGCAGCTTGTGCAGGAGAATTACTACCTTGAGGAGTATGATGTGACTGCAAACATGTATTTCCTTGGCGGAGATGTAGATGATAATTTCTATACGGTGATTGATGGAAACTATGGAATCGCGATCGCAGGAGTCCTTGAGGACGGACAGCGCGCTCTCGTCAGATATGGAGTGAACCAGCCAGGCTACCCTAAATTCATGTCTATGTTCTATGCGGCAGAGGTCGGTGGACAGTATATGTGCTTCACTGATACCGAGAATCTTCCGACGTTCCGCGGCATAGCCGGAATGTACCCTGCTGCATCGACCTCGTCCTTCTCAACGAGGGCTATGGCCCCTGCAAGGCCGGAAAGCACCCTTAGGAGGGGAATTACAGACTTCCGCTGTAGGTAGTAGGATAGTTTTCCTGCTTCTTGGTGTTGTAGAAGCCGAGAGAGAACTCTATCGAATTTTCAGTAATCGTACCGTGTAGATCGTCTACGCGGTACGTTTCGTATGGGCCGCCCATTGCCCATGGGGTGATGCCGTCGCCCTCGAATGTCCATGTCCCGTCGCCGGAGGCTACCACCGGGATGTCCATGATGGTCACATCGATCCTCACCGGCATGGCAGGGACGAACTTCACCCTCTGAAGCTTGATATCTACAGAAGTCTTGTCTTCATTGAATTCTCCGAGCACCTTTATCCCGGTCTGCTCGAAGTCCTCACCTTCGTAAACGACAACCATCTTTCCTGTATATTCAGGAGAGTCGTCAGTGATTACAGTAGGGGCTTTTTCGCATGCACAGAACAGGCATGCAGCTGTCATTATGGTCAGGAATCTTTTCATTATAGTGCTATGCTTATGCCGACATTCCACCTCAGAGGCTTGCCTCTCTGGAAGAAGGTGTTTCCGACAGATTTGAAATAAAATACGTTATAGTCTTCGTTCAGGAGGTTGTCCATCCTGAACCTGAGGTCAAACTTATGGAACGATATGGTGACATCGGCTCCGACCTGTGCTGTGAACGGCTCCACGAATTCGTTGGCCTCGTCCCACCATATGCGTCCGATTGCGCTGCAGTCAGCATTTATGGAAATGTTGCGAACGATTGCGCTGTTGATGAACGGATGTGTATATCCGACCCTGCAGTTCAGCGTGTGCTCCGGAGAATAAGGGATGCGGTTGCCGCTGTAATCGTGGTTTCCGTCGTTGTAGTCAGTAAAGCGGGCGTTGGTGTATCCGTATGCAGCGGATGCTGAAAATCCCTTGTATCCGTAGGATAAGGTGGCCTCCGCTCCGATGCTTCTCGAACTGCCGACATTGGCCATCATGCGTCCTGTCGACATTCCAGGAGGAAAGATCGTGATCTGCTGGTCGCGGCAGAGGATGTAGAAGGCAGATGCAGAGCCCGAAAGATGGCTGCCGCCTATCCATTTGTCCAGATGTCCGCCGACTTCAAAGTTCCATGACTTCTCCGGACGGTAGGCAGTGCTCTCCGCGTTCATTTCTGCCGGCGCGTTGTCCAGATATACTCCGAGGTCTTCCATGAGACCGTTCATCATCTTGTTCTGGAGTATGTCCGAGAATATCTGAGTGTTATATCCTCCGCTTCTGTAACCCTTTGAAACAGTGGCAAATAAATTATTGGCTCCATGACCGAAATCGTACAGTACCGAGACCTTCGGAAGGACTTCCAGATACTGTATCTCATTGAGCCTGCCCTCATAAAGGATATCGAACCGCTTCCAGTCCTTCATCGTCGGCTGGAACAGATAGTGGACTGATGCATCGCTGCAATAGTTCATGACGGCGCCCTCGTAATCGAGTCTCAGACCTGCTGTGAGCAACCAGTTTCCGAAGGAGAAATAGGATTCGTGATAGAGGGCTGCGCCATAGGTGTTTGTGCCGAACTCGCTGCCGATGGTAAATCCGGTTTCCTTGAACATGAGTGGATTGTCGTACCCTCCGGCAACATCCTCGGGGATATTGTTGTTGGCGTTTCCAAGTATAAGGTCATTGATGCCGTCCTGCTTGAAGTTCACAGGGGCCGACATCCGGTTGTATTTCCAGAATGCGAACACGCCGCTCTGCCAGTTCCACCAGTCCGTCTTCCATCCTGCCTTAGGCTTGAGGATGATCTCCTGGGTAAGTGCACCTTCCCTTTGGATCTGTGACATGGTGAACATCGAACGCGTTGTGAAGTCCTGGTCCAGATCCATCCTGTCGAAAAGGACCTGAAGCGACGAGATGCTGTTCAAAGTATACTGCTTCGCTTCCAGCCGCAGTTTCACGGCTTCCGTCAGGTTGAGACGCTTGTATCCGCACCGGTCGTTGTAAGTGGTTTCCAGAAGCTCGCCTGATCCGGGAATATACTGCCTGTACGGCCATCCTCCCTGGGTCAGCGCTCCGGCCGAGATGATGTTCTCGAAATACAGGTCCGGTCTTAAGGCCTTTTCAATGCGGAATCTCAGTGACAGGCCGTCGTATGGGTCACATTTTTCTCCTGTGAAGCTGTTGGTATAGAATCCGTCCGAATGCCTGAAACCGACTCCACCTCCGATTGCAAGGCCTTTTCTGGTCTTTCCGTAATATGATGCCCTCGCAGAAACCGAGTTGGCCGATCCATATTCGATGCCGGCTCTCAGCCCGGAATAATCAGCAGGGGAGAGCGTGCTGAGCGAAAGGACTCCGCACATCGAATTGCGTCCGTAAAGTGTGCCTTGAGGCCCTCTGAACACGGTTGCACGACGGATGTCGAGCATGTCTATGTCATATGAATTCTTGTTCAGGACCGGCACGTCATCGATATAGAAACCGAGCACCGGATTCTCCATCCTTGATCCGAACCCGCGGAGATAGATAGACGAAGTCATGGCCGATCCGTAATCAGGAATATGAAGGTTCGGTACGATTGCAGACAGCTTCTTGGGAGAGTCTACCCCTCTTTCCTGCATGTCCAGCATGTAAACCTCGGTCACAGGAGAAGACATCCGTTCAATCGGGATGACCGATTTGACGGATGTCTCTATGATCGAGCTGTCCAATGTGTCGACAGGCCCTTTTTCATGCAAAGGGACTGTCAAAAGCACAGATATGAGGGTTTCAAGAATCATGAGCCGGCAAAGATAGGGATATTGCAGGATGATTCCTACCCTCTCTTTTTATAGGTAAGCAGGAGTGTTATGCCAAAAGGTCTGCTATCGCTGCCATATCGCATTTCTCACGAGTATAGGCCTGAGGGAACGAGAGGCCGCCTCCGAGGATCTCGAAGCCCATGGCTTCGGCAAGGGCGTTAAGCTGATTCACGCTTGAGCCGGACCATGTGTATGAGCCGAAGGCATAGAAACGTCTGCCTTTGATAAGACGGGTCTGCAGCGCCTTCATGAAGGTCTCTACTGGAGGGAAGATGCCGTTGTTGTAAGTCGGCGAACCTGCCACGATAGTGTCATATTTGAACACATCTCTGAGCGCTCCTGAAACTCCAAGCTCTCCGGCGTTGTTTCCGGCAAGGTCGTGGATGGCATATGGAATGCCGCGCTCTTCCAGCTCCATTGCGAGGGCGTCAGCAGCTGCGGCTGTGTTGCCGTACATGGAGCCATATACGATGCACACGCCTCTTTCCACCTCATATCGGCTCATCCTGTCATACTCAGCAACCACTTTCTGAATGTTGCTTTCCCATACAGGACCGTGAGTGCTGCAGATCCTCTTGATCTCAAGGCCTCCTAGCTTCTTCAGCGCTGTCTGCACCGGCGCTCCGTATTTTCCGACAATGTTGGAATAGTATCTTATCATCTCATCCCTGAACGCCTCGAATGTTCCGTCAGCATCTATGATGCTTCCGGGAACGGCTCCGAATGTACCGAATGCGTCGCCCGAGAACAATGTGTTCTCTTCTGCCAGCCATGTAACCATGGTTTCGGGCCAATGAACCATCGGAGTCATATGGAAGCTGAGGCTGCAGCTGCCGAGGCTGATGGATTCACCTTCCTTTATCACCTGGATCCTCTCCTGCGGCGTACCGTAGTACCCGCTGAGCATCGGCACAGCCTTGGCGTTTGCCACGATAGTCAGTGACGGGTATTTCTCCAGCATGTAGGCGACCAGAGAAGAATGATCGGGTTCCATATGGTTAACTACAAGGTAGTCGATGTTTCGGCCTCCTATCGCCTCGTTGATATTGGCGATGAATTCATCTTCGAAGCCGCATTCTACCGTATCAATGAGAGCAATCTTTTCATCTGCAACGATATATGAATTGTAGCTTACGCCTGCAGGCAGCGGCCACAGGCCTTCAAACAGCACTTTGTCGAAGTCATTGACTCCGACATAGAATATTCTTTCGCTTATCTTTTCCATTGTATGATCTTATTTCCGATTTTACTTTTTCTGAAGAATCACCTGTGCATGACCGTTGAATGTGGTTATCTTCATGCTTTCCACCTCTTCAAGCGGTCTTTCCACGTATTGGAATGCAGGGTCTCCGTTGCCCCATCCGAGGATCTTCCAGTCGGATGTGCGTGGCCTGAACTCCAGTTCGCAGTTGGCGGTAGGGACGAAGCGGCCCTTGCCATCAAACATTTCCACAGTCGCTATGATGATGTCTCCTACTGTCTCATATTTCCATACCGGATACTCAGGAGCTCCTGTTGTTTCGATGCGCTCCGACATGACTGCCTTGCCGTTCCTGTAGCCGATTGCCTTGACGTATCCCGGCCTGTAGGTTGCTTCCCATTCCAGGTGACCGTTCACAGGCATCTTCTTCTTTCCAAGCCTCTTGCCGTTCACGATGAGCTGGACCTCGTCACAGTTGCTGTATACCCAGACAGATACCTTTTCGCCTTCATGGCCGTCAAGATTCCAGTGTGGAAGTATATGGAGGACAGGTTCTGCGGTCCACCATGATTTCAAATAGAATGCCTCATCCTTAGGGAATCCGCAGTAGTCCAGAATTCCGAATTCTGAGCTTGTAGCAGGGAATACCATCGGGTTAGGTTCTCCGCGGTAGTCGAATCCTGTCCAATAGAACAGACCTGCCAGATAGTCTCTTTCTGCATAGAACTTCCAGCCTCTCTCGATGCAGTTGTACAGGCTGTCCGGGCCATGTTTGCTGCGGTTGAGGGCCACCATTCTGCCATTGCCGGCATCCACAGCCGAAGGCTTGCGGCCGTCAGTTATGTTGAAGTAGATTCCTCTTGTACCGCAGCCGGTTGTCTCCTCCAATCCGAGAGCACATCTTTCAGGGTAGTCTGCGCGATGCTTCTCGACTGGGTTCTGGAGTATGTAGTTATATCCTGCAACATCCGCAGGGATGAGGATGGCAGGGCCGCTGCTCGATGCAACCGTCATCAGACGGGTAGGGTCGAATCGATGGCAGTACTCTCGCATTGATTCGGCTATGCGTGTGCCGAACTCCTTCCATTCGATGCCCCATTCCTCGTTTCCTGCGCTCCAGAGTATGATCGAAGGGTGATTCCTGTCGCGACGGATCATCCTTTCCAGAAGTTCGATATGTTCCTTGTTGATTCCTGTCAGACGGTTTTCCTCGATTACAAGGATGCCGAGACGGTCGCATGCATCGATCATCTCAGGAGTCATAGGATTGTGGCTTGAACGGTATGCGTTGCAGCCGAACTTCTTCAGCTGGAGCAGTCTCCATTCCTGGAGTCCGTCAGGGATGCCGCTGCCGACCCCGGCATGATCCTGATGCATATTGACACCCTTGAGCTTCACAACCTTGCCGTTGAGAAGGAATCCGCGGTCGTTGTCGAACGCTATGTGTCGGATACCTGTTACGGTCTCATATGTGTCTGTGAGGGTGCCGTCTGCATAGACTTCTGTGATGACCTTATAGAGATATGGGTCTTCGCAGCTCCAGAGATGAGGGTTCTCCACCGGCATCGCCGCATGGGTCTTGAGGGTTTCCTTTGCCAGGATCAGGCCTCCTTCTGCCTCGCATGAGCAGACAGCGTTCCCCTCGGCATCGACCAAAGTGTGCTTCAATGAATACCTTGCAGGAACTGTTCCCATGTTCTGAACCTCTGTCTCAATGTTGAGGGAAGCGAGCGAGAGGTCGGGACCGGCCTCGCCTCTAAGGCTGTAAGGAACTGCAAACTCCGAATATATGAATGTTCCGAAAGGCGCCACATGTACCTTTGATGCCTTGTTGAGCCATACATGACGATATATTCCTGCTCCTTCATAGAACCATCCTTCCTCCAGGGTGGCGTCTGCACGTACGCATACCAGGTTTTCTCCTCCGTAATTCAGATATTCCGATATGTCATATGTATGTGTAGCATAGCCGCTGGGCTCATGTCCGAGATAGAATCCGTTCACCCAGATGCGTGCATCACGGAAGATGCCGTCAAACTGCAGCCAGATATGCTTGCCATAGTCTTCTGCAGGAATTGTGAATGTCTTTCTGTACCAACCTACGCTTGTTTCGGGATATTTGTATCCCACGGTCTTGTATCCATGGCTATGGCTTGCCTCTTCGGCATATGGAAGGTCTACAACCCAGTCATGGGGAAGATTGACGCTTTTCCATGCAGATGCATCGAACTTTTCGGAATATGGGCCTTCGTTATGGATTGAAGCGGCCTTTGTCAGATAGTTGAAATATTCGGTGCCGCAGCCGAAGTCCTTGGCCGGAGACGAGGCGTCGCCGAATGCGAATTTCCATCCTTTGTCAAAATTGATGCGTTCTCTGGTGTTTTGAGCCGAAAGTCCCATGGTTACCAGGAGCAGGATCAGCGATGTCAGACACTTTTTCATTCAGGTTGATTTTATTGGTTGTAAAGTAATACAAATATAGAAACAGTTTCTTATTTTTGTAACATTAAACGCACTCATATGAAGAACGTATTGTTATCATTTTTCATGTTTCTGGCAGGAATGATCATGTCTTCTGCCCAGTGTCTTCCGATTTCAGGAACATTCATAAACCTTCCATATCAGGATGTCCGTAATCTTTATACCAATCCTCCTTATTTCGATAATACGGACCCGCAGATGTGGGCGACAAAGGTTGATGAAATGCATGAAATGGGTATGGAATACCTTATCTTCATGTCCGTCGCTAACGAAGAGAAGGCATATTATCCGTCCAAATTGATGGACTGGCACTACCCTGAGTGGAGGCAGAGTCCTGTTGATGCGATCATGGATGCCGCTGCAAAACATGGAATGAAAGTATTCATGAGTACGGGATGGGCAAAGGATCAGGATGATAATCTTCGTGATCCGGCCATCAAGGCACGTCAGATGGAGATGATGGAGGAACTTGCCGGACTGTATGGGTCTCATCCGGCTTTCTATGGCTGGTATCTTCCGGTGGAGGACTGCTTCGGTCCGGTGCTTACCGATTATGCAGTGGAAGCAGCAAACGCCCTGACAGCCCGTGCTCGCGAACTTACTCCTGAGGCAAAGATCATGATATCTCCATACGGCATTTTCATCTCCGATTTCGATGATCCTCGTTATGAGCAGCAGATTTCGCGTCTTACTGTCGACATAATCGCATATCAGGATGAGGTCGGATGTGTCCGTGAGAAATACCCTCTCACACGTCTTCGCGAGAACTGGAAGAAACTCCGTGCAATCCACGATAAGAACGGTATAGAGATGTGGGCTAATTGTGAGACATTTGCATGGGACAGGGCTACAAACGACCGCACATCTGCGTTGATCCCAGCCCCATTCCCGCGTCTGCTTTCTCAGATGGTGGCAGCTACTGACGGCGGAGCAGAGAGGATAATTTCCTTTATCATCTGCGGTCTGTTCGAGAAGCCGGGTTCCCAGTATCAGCTTGGCCAGCCATATTGGTCTGTAAAGGCTTACGAGGATTATATGGCATGGCTCGGAGGCGATCAGTATTGGCATAAGGCCCAGCAGTATATGTGGTCAGCTTGTCCTGCTCATACGAAAGAAGACCCTTCTGATGAGAGGTGGATAGTCTGCGAAGAGGGACCTCATGAGTTCGAGGTCGAGCTTGATAAGGATTGCAATTATTTCGATGTACGTATGCTGAACTGTCAAAAGGACGGCATCGTGCCGCCTGCTAAGCTTTTCCTTTTTGTTTCCAAGGATGGCAGGAAGTGGTCGCTTCATCAGATAAAGGATACTCCTGTGTGGGCCAATACCAACCATGATGCATTTGTGGATTATGTCTCGTTTGAGAATCTTCCTTCCGATGCAAAATATCTCAAGCTTTCGTTTACCGCCGAAAACAAGGCATACGTCTTTTACTCTCAGGTTGCTGAAATACGCTGATCGGTCATCCTGATCCCCCTTTGTCATCCTGAGCGAAGCGAAGGATCTTTACACTAAAAAGAACAATCAAAATTCAACAATATGTTCAATTCAGAAGTATATTCAAACCGTCGCCGTGTCCTTGTAGAGAGGATGGCGGCACGTGGGGCACACGGAATAGCCGTGTTCGTAGGCAATGTGGATGCTGCTGCAAATTATCGTGGCAATGACTATAAATTCCGCCAGGAAAGCAGTTTTATCTATTACTGGGGAGTTGATGATCCTTGGTTTGCTGCTATCCTTGACCTTGATACAGCGGAGGAATGTCTATACGGAAACGATGTTGATATCGATGACATTATCTGGATGGGGCCTCAGCCTACAGTGGCTTCAAAGGGTGCTGCGGTCGGATGTGCTGCAACCGCTCCGCTGGCGGAATTCGACAGGGCGGTGGCAGCTGCAATCGCAGCAGGCCGTCAGGTCCATTTCCTTCCACCTGCACGTTACTACAATCAGATGAAACTTTCGGAACTTACCGGCATATCCACTGCTGATGTACGCTGGGTTGCTCCTATGGCAGATGGGGGACGCCATGCTTCGGAGGAACTTGTGAAGTCTGTGGTTTCGATGCGTCTGATCAAGGAACAGTGCGAGATCGAGGAGCTGGACAAGGCGGCTGAGATCGGCTATCTGATGCATACAGAGGCCCGTCGTGCATGCAAGCCGGGTGTTGTGGAGCAGGAGATAGCAGGTCGCATGGAAGGTGTGACCCTTTCCAAGGGATGGGGAGTTTCTTTTGCGTCGATCGTTTCTCAGAACGGTGAGACCCTTCACAATCACTCCCATCATCAGATCATAACTCCTGGCCGTCTGCTTGTGATAGATGCCGGTGCCGAGAGCAATACCCACTATGCTTCCGATTTTACACGTACCTATCCTTGCAGCGGCAAGTTTACCACTAAGCAGCGTGAAGTCTATGATATAGTGCAGCAGGCCAACGACTATGCGTTCAGTCTGACCAAGCCTGGAACTACATACTGGGATGTGCATTATGCTACGGCGCGTTTCCTTCTTGAGGGGCTTAAGTCACTTGATCTGGTGCGTGGAGATGTTGACGAGATGCTTCCGCTTGGTATTTCCGGTCTCTTCATGCCTCACGGTCTCGGACACAATATGGGAATTGACGTTCATGATATGGAGGATCTCGGAGAGAACTATGTAGGATATGCGGAGGACCAGAAACGTCATCCTCTTCTCGGACTGGGCAACCTCAGAATGGCACGTTGCCTTGAGCCTGGTCATGTGGTTACCGACGAGCCGGGACTCTATTTCATTCCAGCGCTCATCGAGCAGTGGAAACGTGAAGGCACTGATAAGGGCTTTGTGAATTATGAGAAGCTTGCCGGTTATTATGACTTTGGCGGAATCCGTCTTGAGGACGATGTTCTCGTGACGCCGGACGGTGCACGTCGCCTTGGTTCACGTCGCCTTCCGATCCTGTCGGCTGACGTGGAAGAAGCTATGGCGAACGAATAAAAATGTGCCCGGTAGTATTTTTTGCTTACCACCGAGCACCATAATCAAGCTTTAAAGCGCTTATATGCCATATCGGTGTGCTCGGTAGTCAGCCAATTTGACTACCGGGCACATTTTATATAGCCTGTATGATCCGGCACATCTCGTCGTACTGCTGTTCCATGCTCTGGAGAAGCTTGTACTGGGCGTGGGTGCGGACGAGGTTGTGTTCCGGATATGCAATCTTGTAGTATTTATCCCCGTCGATGTAGTCCATCAGGAAGCGGAGAACCTGCTCGAAGGTGATGTATCTTGCTGAGAAGGCCAGCCAGTCAAGCTCGCTCTGTACCATTGATGCCTTCTGCTCGTGGAGATATCCTTCTGCATATGCCTTGAACATCTCGAGGCTCATTCCGACATTGTCAAGGTTCTTGTCGTCTTCGGCTCCGGTGTTGGTGTAGGACCTGATGGCGTCGCCGAAGTCATTCAGTGAAGTCGATGACATCACGGTGTCGAGGTCGATCATGCAGAGCATGCTGCCGTCTGACTCGTTGAAGAGGATGTTGCTGATCTTGGTGTCGTTATGTGTCACGTGCATAGGGATTGTGCCGTTCTCGACGAGAGCCCAGAAGTCCATCATCTCCTTTCTGCGTGACTCGATCCATGAGATCTCTTCCTGCAGCTGTGCAACTCGTCCGACAGGGTCTGCAGCTATGGTCTCGTCCCACTGCTGGAAACGCCAGCGGATGTTGTGGAATCCCTTGATTGTCTCGTTCAGAGGCTTGTCAAAGTCAGCAAGCAGGGCCTGGAAGCGGCCTGTTCCGAGGCCTCCCTGGTATGCCAGCTCCGGGGTGTCGGCGCGGACCGGAGAAGTGGTGCCGGGAATGAAAAGACATACTGCCCAGTAGTTCTCTCCTTCCTGGACATATAGCTTTCCATCCTTTGTCGGGATAACGGTAAGCGTCTCGCGGAGCGGGTCAGCGACCTTTGCCTTGATGTGCTCTGTGACGGCCTTGATGTTCTCCATCATGCCGGGAACGTCAGGGAAGATGACGTGGTTCTTGCGCTGGAGGATGTAGTTCGGTGCCTCACCTTCTGTCTTTATGACGAAAGTGTCGTTGATGAATCCCTCTCCGAGGGGCCTGATTTCTGCTATGACGCCTTCCAGAGCGAACTGGCCGGCGATATTCAACAGTCGTTCTTTCATGGTTTTGCAGCTATTCCTTTAGCGCCAGCTTGAGTCCGTCAGTCTTGTCCCAGTCTCCGCGTGTGAAGTCCGGCATTTCTACAGGCTTGTTACCGTTTTCTATAGAAACTCTTGTGAGTTCGCCCAGGCATGACCATTCTGCAGCGTCATATACGTCCTGGTCAAGAGGAAGACCGTTTCTGAGGCAATAGATCAGGCGATAGTCCATGATGAAATCCATTCCTCCGTGGCCTCCGACCCTTCTGGCGGTCTCCACAAGGGAGCCTTCGCGGGTGATAGGGTGCTGATATTCAGCCATAAGGGCGTCACGCATCTCGCTGCTTACATAGGCCTCGCCGTCCAGATTCTCGAACAGGGCCTTTCCTTCTTCTCCTCCTTCGATCTGTCTTCCCATGGTACGGATGGAGAATCCCTCGTTAGGATATTTGTTTGCAAATCCCTCAGTGCCTTCGACCTGATACATTCGGTTATACGGACGCGGAGTCACGACATTGTGCTGAATCTCTATGGTCTTTCCTTTCTCTGTACGTATGAGAGTGGTGGTATGGTCGCCGTTCAGATATGACTCTTCTCCATGCTTCTGCGCCAGCTTCTTTCCGTTGAAGGCATCGGTGTCCATGGCGATGAGGGTCTTCATCCTGTCACCCCTGTGGATGTTCAGAGCCCAGCATGCAGGACCCATCCCGTGAGTAGGATAGACGTCCCCGCGATGCAGTTTGTTGTATTCATATCTCCAGTTGTCCTGATACTCGTTCCAATACGGATCGAGGTTATGGATATAGGCGCCTTCTGTATGGATGATCTCGCCGAAAAGGCCCTGCTGGGCCATGTTGAGAGTTGTGAGTTCGAAGAAGTCATATACGCAGTTCTCGAGCATCATGCAGTGGCGTCTGGTCCTTTCGGCCGTGTTCACCAGCTGCCAGCATTCCTCGACGCTCACGGCTGCAGGGACCTCCACTGCGACATGCTTGCCATGCTCCATAGCATATACAGCCATAGGCACATGAGTGAGCCAAGGTGTCACTATATATACAAGGTCTATGTCATCTCTGTCGCATAGCGCCTTCCATCCGTCTTCGCCGCTGTATTCGGCTGCGCGCGCCTTTCCTCTGCGCTCCAGCAGCCTCTGCACCGGCTCAAGCTTCTCCGGATAGAGGTCGCATATGGCGACCGTTTCGACTCCGTCGATGTAAGTGAATCTGTCGATAGCACTAGGACCGCGCATGCCAAGTCCGATGAATCCTACCCTGACGGTATCTATAGGGTCGGCGGCAAATCCGATCATTGAAATCTGGTCTGACGGACGCACGGGAGTGTTGTAGACTATCACTCCGTCCTTGATTTCATAACCGAATTCGTTGTTTTCCTTCTGAGTGCCGCATGATGTCAGCAATGCGGCTGCAAGGATTGCTGCGAAAGCAGAAAATAGGGAAGTTCTCATGAGATCTTGTGTTGTTCAGACCTCAAAGTTAAACTAAATTCTTGATACGGAAAACACCGGTTTCATATTCTTCAAATCCTTCTGACCGGTAAAGGTTGCGTGCCTGTACCCTTGACGGATTTGATGTGAGATATACAGCTTGTGTCCTCAGTTCATTGCGGGCAAAATCAACTGCAGCCCTGAGAAGGGCTCTGCCGATTCCTTTGCCCCTGAACTTCTCGTCAACGATCACATCCTCTACCCAGACCTTTTCTCCGGCCAGGGTCGGACATGATGTGAGGGTCAGCATTCCCATTACGTTCCTGTCATCATCTTCTGCTACGAACAGGTTGAACCTGTCGTCCGACAGCAGTCTTTCGAGGAATGCTTCGTCAATTGTGACAGGCACAGAACGGAGAGAATTCAGCAGTTGGCTGATTCTCTCCGTCATGGCATTGTCAATGTGTGTGAGTCTGTATACCATTACTCTTTTGGCAGGAAGCCCTTCTCGATGAGTTTCTCTGCGATCTGTACTGCGTTGGTGGCAGCTCCCTTGCGGAGGTTGTCGGCTACGCACCAGAAGTTGAGGCCTGACTTCACTGAAGGGTCGCGGCGGAAACGTCCTACGAATACGTCGTTCTTGCCCCATGCATAGAGCGGCATAGGGTATACATTGTTTGCAGGGTCGTCCTGAAGTATCACGCCAGGCATTTCCTCCATCATCTTCCTTACGTCCGCTATGTCGAACTCCTTCTCGAACTCGAGGTTGATCGACTCCGAGTGACCGCCCTGAACAGGTACGCGGACTGTTGTAGGGGATACTCCGATGCTGTCGTCAGCGAAGATCTTGCGTGTCTCGTTGACCATCTTCATCTCCTCCTTGGTGTATCCGGTCTCGAGGAACGAGTCGATGTGAGGGAGGATGTTCTGGTCGATCGGGTGTGGGTACACAGCAGGGTATTCTCCCCACTTTCCGCCTTCACGCTCTGCGCTCATCTGGTCCATTGCCTTGTAACCGGTGCCTGTAACTGGCTGATATGTAGATACTACCACTCTCTTGATGGTATATGCCTTGTGCAGCGGCCACAGAGGCAGGAGCATCTGGATTGTCGAGCAGTTCGGGTTGGCGATGATGTAGTCGGACTCTTCGAGGACGTCACCATTGATCTCCGGAACGACAAGTTTCTTGGTCGGGTCCATACGCCACTGCGATGAGTTGTCCACGACTCTTGTTCCTACTGCCGCGAACTTAGGCGCGAGCTCGGCTGATGTGCCTCCGCCGGCAGAGAAGAGTGCGAGGTCTGGGCGCGCTGCGATAGCGTCTTCTGCGCTCACCACTGTCCACTCCTTACCCTGGAATGTGATCTTGCGTCCAACTGATTTTGATGATGCAACCGGAATGAGTTCGGTTACAGGGAAGTTCCTCTCAGCGAGCACTTCCAACATTCTTGTGCCAACCAGTCCTGTGGCACCTACTACTGCTACTTTCATATTTTCTAATGTTGTTATTTCTAATTTATGTCTGTGTCTCTCTCCCTTTAGGCAAAGGTAATGCATAAATATGAAAATATATCTACGTTACCCCTATCCTAAATCCTTTCCCTCGGGGAAAGGACTTGCCATCGCTCCGCTCAAATTTTTCTAATGTTGTTATTTCTAATTTATGTCTGTGTTTCCGTCACTTCGTGCAAAGGTAGTACAGAAATATGAAAATATATCTACGTTACCCCTATCCTGTTTTAGATTTCTCGTCTCGCTCCGCTCGCTCGAAATGACAGTGAGGCGTCTCGGTTTAGATTTCTCGACTCCCTTCGGTCGCTCGAAATGACAATGTTGCGTTTTTCGTATGTCGTTTCCCTGTCATTTCGAGCGAGGACTTGTCCGAGTCGAGAAATCTAAAGAACTATTTCATCACCCAGATCCTTTAAATCTGGATTCATAGTTTTAATAAGCCAATCCTTTTTCTCTCTTCTCCACTTTTTCAGTTTCTTTTCTCGTTCGATAGCTTGGTTTATGTCAGAATACTGTTCATAATATACAAGTTTGCAACAGTTATACTTCTGAGTGAAACCAGGAATGAGTCTGCTTTTATGTTCTTGTATTCTTCTTTCAATGTCATTTGTTACGCCAATATATAATGTTGAGTTGTTGGGACTTGACATTATGTATATGTAGTAGTTGTTGTACATATTGTTGTTTTAGATTTCTCGACTCCCTTCGGTCGCTCGAAATGACAATGTTGCATCTCGTTTGAAATGACAATGTTGCTTACTACAGTGCGGCGGCGAGGTCGGCGATCAGGTCGTCGACGTTTTCGATACCGACCGAGAGACGGAGCATGTTAGGGTATACACCTGCTGCCACCTGTTCCTCAGGACTGAGCTGCGAATGGGTTGTCGAAGCCGGGTGCACTATGAGTGACTTGGCGTCGCCCACGCTGCCCACATGGAGAATGAGCTCCAGACGAGTCACCAGCGCTGCAGCAGCCTCGAAGCCTCCCTTCACGCGGAATGTAAGCACACCTCCGAAGCCATGCTTGAGGTACTTGCAGCCAAGCTCATGGTATGGATTGCTCTTGAGTCCAGGATAGTTCACGCTTTCCACTGCCGGATGCTTTTCAAGGAACTCAGCCACCGCAAGGGTGTTCTCGCAGCATCTCTCTGCCCTCAATGACAAAGTCTCAAGGCCCTGGAGCATCAGGAATGAGTTGAATGGAGACGGTGCCGGTCCGATGTTGCGTAGTCCGTCCACGCGAACTCGTCCTGCAAATGCTGCAGGACCGAACACATCCTTGTATACAAGTCCGTGATAGCTCTCTGAAGGTGCTGCCAGAAGCGGATACTTCTCTGCTGTCCAGTCGAAGTTTCCTCCGTCCACTACCACTCCGCCGAGCGCGGTACCATGTCCGCAGATCCACTTCGTAGCAGAATGTATGGATACGTTAGCACCCCATTCGAACGGGCGGAAGAGGTATCCTCCCATGCCAAACGTATTGTCCACCATCACGCAGATTCCCTTGCGGCGGGCCATATCGACGATAGGCTCATAGTCAGGAATGTTGAATGCCGGATTGCCGAGGTTCTCCAGATAGATCGCCTTTGTGCGACTGTCTACAAGTGCTTCCAGATCCTCTACAAGGTCACTTTTTGCAAAGCGCACCTCGATGCCCATGTCACGCAAGGTGATGGCGAACATCGTGAATGTGCCTCCATAGAGGTAGGGCTGAGCCACGATGTTGTCCCCAGGACCGCAGATGTTGGTGATCGAAAGGAAGACTGCTGACTGGCCGGATGCAGTAGCGCATGATGCCACTCCGCCTTCCAGCGCTGCCATCCTCTTCTCGAATACTTCTGTCGTTGTGTTGGTGATACGTGTATATATGTTTCCCGGACGCTTGAGCTCGAAAAGCTCAGCTCCATATTCCATGCTGTCAAATGTGTATGCAGTGCTCTGGTAGATAGGCACGGCTGTGCCTTTAGAAACCGGATCGATCTCCTGTCCGGCCCTCACCTGCAATGTCTCGAATTTGTAATTACTCATGCGCAATATAACTATTTAAATGTCAGTTACTTAGCTTCTTTGCATCGCGCTAAAATGATACATGCAAATGTCGTAACTGGTTGATTATTATGCATTTGTGTTTCACGGCCATATGTCAGTTTGTGTTCCCCGACCATTTATTTGTCCTCCACCGTCATCCGTTAGTGCTTCCTACTGTCCGCTTCGGTCGAAATGACGCTTTACATTATGATGTCGTTCAGCACACCGGAAGCTGTCTGGTAGGCTCCTGCACCGGCTCCCTGGATTACCAGTGGGGAAGGGTAGAAGTCTGTCTGGGTGAGTGCTGCGTTGTCTGTGCCGCAGAGATTGTACAGCGGATGGGTGCTGTCGATGGATTCCAGACCGATCTTCGCCTTGTAGCCGAACGGTGCTGAAGCATCCTTGACCAGCGATGCCACGAACCTCTGACGGAGGCCCTTCGATGCAGCTTCATTGTATCGTGCCGCAAACATATCTTCATTCTCTGCGAGCTTTGCATAGAATGCATCCACATCTCCTTCGAAGCACTCCTCAGGAAGCAGAGAGGAAATCTCCACATCCTTCTCGTCGATGCCGACTCCAGCCTCACGTGAGAGAATCAGCAGTTTGCGCAGCACGTCGCGTCCGCTCAGGTCGAGGCGAGGGTCCGGCTCTGTATATCCTGCATCCTGTGCTCTCTTCACGACTTCGGCGAATGTTCCTCCTTCTCCTCCAGCATAGTTGCTGAAGATATAGTTCAGCGTGCCGCTGAGGACAGCTTCTATGCGCAGTATCTCGTCACCGCTGTGTACGCTACGTGAAATAGACTCGAGAATAGGAAGTGCCGCTCCTACCGTAGTTTCATATCGAAGTGTCGCACCGATCTCGATGGCAGCCTCTTTCAGAGCTGCATAATGCTTATATGGTGCTGAGAATGTGATCTTGTTGCATGCCACTACCGAATATCCCTTCTTGAAGAGGTTCATGTATTTGAATGCGATGTCGGCAGAAGCTGTACAGTCCACGAACACGGAGTTCTCAAGAGTGAGGGTTGCCAGCTGTGTGAAATAAGCTTCATCAGCTGCACTTTCTCCAGCAGCAAGCAGGTCTGCAATGCAGTCAAGCGGAAGGCCGTTCTTGTCCAGGATGAACCTGCGGCTGTTGGACAGTCCGCACACATGAAGGCGGCGTCCCGTGCGTGCCTCGATCTTGTCCCTGTTCTTTGCGATGATATCCACCAGTGCCTTTCCGACCACTCCGTATCCTGCTATGAAGAGGTGGATGTCCTTTCCGCTCTTGCGGTCGAAGAATTCGTTATGGATGGTCCTGATGGCTCCGTTAGCGTCAGCGGAAGAGATGATCACCGAGATGTTTCTTTCGGATGATCCTTGAGCGGTCGCTCTCACCGGGATGCTGTTGCGCCCAAGGGCTGCAAGCATCCTTCCCGTCGCTCCGCTCTGATTGAGCACATCATCACCCACAAGACATACGATCGAGAATCCCTTCTCCACCTTCAGAGGGTTGAGCTTGCCGAGTGAAATCTCATATGCGAAACACCTGTCCGCCGCCTCGCGTGCCTTCTCCGCATCCTTTTCAGAAACGGCGATGCACATTGTGTGGACAGATGACGCCTGGGTGATGAGGATTATGTTGATGTCATTCTGGCTGAGAGTCTCGAAAAGACGGCTTGAGAAGCCGGGGATGCCTACCATTCCGCTTCCTTCCAGTGAGAGAAGCGCGATGTTATCAGAATTGGAAATACCGATCACAGAGTCCTTGCTGCGCGGAGGATTCTTCTCGATAAGCGTACCGGATGCCTGAGGATCGAAGGTGTTCTTTACATAGATAGGAATTCCCTCTGCCACTACAGGCTGGATTGTAGGCGGATATATGACCTTTGCTCCGAAATGCGAAAGCTCCAGGGCTGCCTTATATGAGATGTTGCTGATGGTGCGTGCTGTAGGCACCACCTTCGGATTCGATGTCATCATTCCTGAGACATCGGTCCAGATCTCCAGCACGCGTGCCTTGCATCCTACTGCGTAGAGCGAGGCCGTGTAGTCGGAGCCTCCACGGCCGAGGGTCGTGGTGCGGCCCTGCTTGTCTGAAGCGATGAAGCCCGGCAGCACGAAGAGCTGCGTGATAGGGTTGCTCTCGACCATCTCGTTGATGCGTGAATATGTCTTCTGGACATCTACGATGTTCTTGTCTCCCTTGGCTACGGTGCGGATGATATTGCGGGAGTCGATCCATTTTGTCGCTATGCCGATCGAAGCCAGCTTGGTGGCTAGAATCTTTGTCGACCACAGCTCGCCGAATCCCTGGATGGCATCAAGGCTGGCAGGGGAGAGCTCTCCAAGAAGGAACACGCCCTGAGCGATGCTTCTGAGCGAATCGAAAAGCGCATCGCAGATCTCCTGTGATTCTGCCTGCTTTTCAAGGGGCAGGAAGTCGCGGATGATGACGTGATGCTTCTCCTGAAGCTCATCGATGAGTCCCTTGTAGCTTTCATCGCGCTGAGATGCTAATGTTCCTATCTTTATCAGTGTGTCAGTGCAGCCGCTGATTGCTGATGCTACAAGAATGGTTCTGTCGCGGTCCACCGCCTTCGTGACGATGTCCACAACCTTTGACATATTGTCCGCATTGGCAACCGAGCTGCCTCCGAATTTCAGTACTTGCATAATTTTCTTTTTATGGACATGTAACCATCTGTAAATCACTGCTTTGACTAGCAATGCGGTGGGTAAGAATATCCCACCGTGTTGGTGGTTAGTTGGCTGTGTAGTAAGGGGTTACGTGTCCAGTTTTTATGGTAATAATGGTTTTATGATCTCTGTCAGCTGGTCGTTTTCCAGCAGGAAGCCGTCGTGGCCGAACTTTGAGGTGATTTCGTGGTAGACCGCTCCCGGGATGCATGAAGCTATGAGTTTCTGCTCCTCGACAGGAAACAGCCTGTCGCTGTCGATGCCTATCACCGTGCACTCTGTCCTGATGCTTCCCAAAGCCTTCTCGACTCCGCCTCGTCCTCTTCCTACGTTATTGCTGTCCACCGATCCGCACAGGTAGTAATATGAATATGCATCAAAGCGGTCCGACAGTTTCTTACCTTGATATCTCTGGTATGATCCTGCCCTGTCGGCAAACAGGCAGTCTTCGTCCTTCTCCCACTGGGTGGCATTGTAGCCCTCATAGCTCCTGTATGATATCAGCGCAATGCTTCGGGCACATCTGAGGCCCGTCTCTCCGCCTTTGAGCGAAGCACATTCGCGGAAGGTCGGGTCCGCTTCGAGCGCCATCCTCATGGATTCGTTGAAAGCTGTAAGCCAAGGGGTAACTTTTGCTCCACATGCTATGTACACGGCTCTCTTTATAACTTCCGGCTCCATGATGGACCACTCCACCGACTGGAATCCACCGATGGATCCGCCGACCATGAAATCAATGTGCTCTATACCCAGATGTCTGCGTACAAGGTCGTTTGCGCGCACAATGTCGCGTACGGTCACAAGAGGGAAATCGAAATAATATGGCTTTCCTGTCTCGGGACAAATGCTGGATGGACCTGAAGAACCGTAAGCCGATCCGAGCATGTTGGCACATACCACGAAGTACTTCTCCGTATCGAAAAGCTTTCCCGGTCCCACCAGCTCAGGCCACCAGTCCTCCGCATCGGAATTGGCTGTAAGTGCATGGCATATCCATATGACCTTGCGCTCGTCAGAAGCCTTCTGCCACTCGCGCTCCGAGCAGTGGTAGACAACCTTCATCCCGCACACGCTTCCTCCAGCCTCAAATTCAAAGATATCGTTATGTATATATTCCTTTCTGATCATATTCGTAATCGTTCAGTCTCAGCCGTTTACCGGCCGGCACAAAAACGTGCAAAGATACATTATTTTCCCCTTTTATGGGACTGCAAAGATGGTACAATGGTGTAATATATGCAACCTTTCCGTAAAATTTGGAAAATTATTCTAAATTTGTTGAAAATATGTGGAATTATAGAATATTATTCTGTGAAATTATAGTATTGTAGATTTCTCGACTCGGACTTCGGCCTCGCTCGAAATGACAGGGTTGCGTCTCGCTCGAAATGACAGGGTTACGTCTCGCTCGTAATCGACGAAGTCGCTGAAGCGAATGCGAAAGAAATGACAGTGTGGAGGAATCTTAAAAATGTCTCTCATATAGACCGTCCGACATCAAATCAGGCTAAAAGTTGTCGAACGGTACCCAAAAGAGGGTATTTTGATGTATTTTCGATAGCGTCCTACATTAAAAAGGTCAAAAAGTTGTCGGACGGTCCTTCGAAAATTGACTTAGGTCGAATATTGCATAGTCAATTAAAAATGTATGGAAACATTAGACAAAACCGATATCCTGATTCTGCGTGAGCTGCAGAAGGATGCCAAGCTGACTACCAAGGAACTGGCTTCAAAGGTAAACCTTTCGCCATCGCCGGTTTTCGAACGCCAGAAAAGACTGGAAAGGGAAGGCTATATCAAGAAATATGTCGCAGTCGTGGATCCTATCAAAGCCGGCAACGGAATCATGGTCCTCTGTAATGTGCGTCTGAAGCATCACAGCAAGGAATTCAGCCGGCAGTTCACATCGGTGATCGCAAACATCGATGAGGTTGTGGAGTGCTTCAACACCTCCGGAGACTATGACTACCAGCTGAAGATATATGCCCGCAGCATGCAGGACTACCAGAACTTCGTCCTGGGCACTCTCGGCGACCTGGACTGCATAGGCTCCCTGCACAGCATTTTTGTCATCGGTGAAGTCAAAAATACACAATCTGTCCCTGTAAAGGCGTAGGGTAGTGCCATATTATTGATTACCTTTGCACCCCGCCATCCTGAACTTATCTCCCTGTCATCCTGAGCTTCTCTCCCTGTCATCCTGAGCGAAGCGAAGGATCTTTAAAATAAAGAAACAACAACGACATATGATAACGACATTGATAATACTTCTGGTTGCCGCCGCCCTCTTCGTAAGCGGAAAGGTGAGGTCGGACCTTGTGGCCATTTGTGCCCTTCTGGCTCTGCTTCTGGCCCAGATCATCACCCCTGCGGAAGGATTGGCTGGATTTTCCAATACGACTGTGATCATGATGGTGGGCCTGTTCATCGTGGGAGGTGGTATCTTCCAGACTGGACTTGCCAAGATGATCGGCAGCAAGGTCATGGTGCTCGCTGGTAACAGTCCCATCAGACTTTTCCTCCTTGTGATGATAGTGACCGCTGCCATCGGAATGTTTGTCAGCAATACGGGTACGGTAGCTCTGATGCTCCCGATCGTGGTCAGCATGGCCGCTGCAGCCGGCACTTCGTCACGCCGTCTGCTGATGCCGCTGGCGTTCGCCAGCAGCATGGGAGGTATGATGACCCTGATCGGTACACCTCCGAACCTCATCGTAAGCGATACCCTGGCGACAAACGGATACGAGCCACTCGGCTTCTTTTCATTCCTTCCTGTCGGTCTGATCACCCTAGTAGTGGGTATCCTGGTCCTTCTTCCTTTGACCAAGATATTCCTTACTCCGAAAAACAGGGACAAGGACAAGAAGAAAACTGGCAAATCACTCAAGGATCTGGTACAGGAATATGGTATCACCGACAACCTGTTCCGTGTTCAGCTTAAGGATGAGAAGTCCAAGGCAATCGGACAGACTGTTGCAGACCTGAATATTTACAAGGAATACGGAATCAATGTTCTGGAACTCAGACGCAGTGCCGGGCAGAACCGTTTCGTGCGCACGGTCAGTCAGAAACTTGCATCGCCTGACCTCATTCTGAAGGAGGGCGACGTCCTGTATCTTTCGGGTGAAGCTGAGCATATAGATAAGTTCGTGGAGGATTATTCTCTCCGTCTGCTGGATAAGCATACAGACGAGATCGACGGCAGCTCAAGCAATCCTTCTCTTGATTTCTTTGACATCGGAGTTGCAGAGATTCTTATAATGCAGTCATCTTCAATGACTAACAGGGCTGTGGCGGAAGCCGGTTTCAGAAGCAAATTCGGTCTGAATGTTCTTGGTATAAGAAGGAAGAAGGAGTATATTCTCCAGAATCTGGCGGCCCAGAAGATTCATGAAGGAGATGTTCTGCTTGTCCAGGGTTCGTGGGCTGATATCGCCCGTCTCAAGAATGAATCGGACAACTGGGTGGTTCTCGGAGAGCCTCTGCAGGAAGCAGCCAAGGTGACATTGGACTACAAGGCTCCTGTAGCTGCGCTTATCATGATTGCGATGATTGTGGCGATGGTGGTTGACAGCATCCCGATAGCTCCGGTTACGGCGGTCCTGGTGGCTGCTGTCCTGATGGTAGCTACCGGTTGTGTGCGTAGCATGGAGGCGGCTTATAAGACTATCAACTGGCAGACGATCGTCCTTTTTGCAGCGATGATGCCGATGTCCACGGCGCTGGAAAAGACAGGCGTATCAGACCTGCTGACAAACGGACTGGTCAACGGCCTGGGCGTCACTTCACCTCTGCTTCTGCTGGGAATTGTCTATGCTGCAACTTCTGTAATGACAATTTTCATAAGCAATACGGTAACCGCGATGCTGATGGCCCCGATAGCCCTTCAATGTGCGGAAGGCATCGGCGTCAGTCCTGTACCGTTCATGTTTGCGGTGACGGTTGCTGCCAGCATGTGCTTTGCTTCGCCGTTCTCCACACCGCCTAATGCACTCGTCATGAATGCCGGCCAATACACGTTCATGGATTATGTCAAGGTCGGTCTTCCGCTCCAGATCATAATGGGAGTAGTGATGGTCTTTGTCCTGCCGCTTATCTTCCCGTTCTAAGACAGAATCAAATTCATTTCCAGAGCTGCTGCATGAATATGTTGCAGTAGGCGCGCCAATTGTCCCAGTCATGCCCTCCTTTGGAGGTGATGAATTCAAAGTCATAGCCGAGCCACTTGAGCCCGTCGGCGAAGTCCGCTACTCGGGAATAAAGGAAGTCCCCTTTGCCGATCATGATCCAATAGAGCTCCGGGCGGTCGGATGTGAATAATGTCTCCAGCTTATGATGAAGACCGCGGAATATCCGGGAGTGAGTACCGTGACTTATGACCGTACCTGTCACCGGTGAGAAGATGCCGATGTAGCTGAAATCGTCCGGGTACGAAGCACTTATGTGGATTGCCTGAAAGCCTCCGATTGAGAGTCCTGCCAATGCTCTATGGGATTTGTCCGGGATAGTTCTGAACAGGCTGTCGACGGTATTCACTATGTCATGGATGAAGAAATATTCGACGTCGCCATCGATTTCAAAGGCGGACTCCCATACATTCTTCTCTCTGGATCTGCCGAAATCAGCCTCATTGTCATAGTCGTTCATATTAGGCATGACAATGATGAATTCTCCTATCAGCCTGCTGGCCCGGAGACTGTCGGTTTCATGCAGGAGATGGCCTTTCCGTATCCATGATGTCTCGTTCCCTCTGGCTCCGTGCAGAAGATAAAGGACCGGATATCTTTCAGTTGAACTATAATAGCCTTCCGGCAGATATACCAACATCCTTTTCTCGGAAATACAGCCTTCTGACGGCCTGTAGAACACCTCTTCGAGTGCTCCTGCCGGAGTATATCCGGTGTCTGTCACCGGCAGGTAATCGACATTCGCAGCATACCTGCCGGTAGAGCAGCTGCTGCACATCACCGCAATCACCATTGCTATCCATCCTTTTTTCATATTCCCATCAGGATTGCGGGCTATGGTGCGGTCAGTCTACCCGATGGGAGTGGCCAAATCTGTGCCAAAATCCCTGGCGCTTAAACAGGTGATATACAGTGACTTACTAGAAACCTCGTGCCGCCAAAAGGGAGCACGAGGCTTTGGGTAAAATGCAGAAAGTCAGCTGGTTATGCGCCAGCTGACTTTCTGCGTTTTTATGCGTCTGCCGCCGTTATACCAGCGGCTGACCGGTCATAGCAGCAGGCTGCTCGATGCCCATCAGCTTGAGGATGGTAGGAGCTACGTCTGCGAGCTTTCCGTTCTTCACCTCCTTGACAGCATCGCCGGCGTTGATCACGATGAACGGTACATCGTTGAGCGAGTGAGCTGTGTTCGGACTTCCGTCCTCATTCACTGCATAGTCAGCGTTGCCATGGTCAGCGGTCAGGAGCACTACATAGCCCTGAGCCTTTGCTGCCTCGACAACCTTCTCCACGCATGTGTCTACAGCGCTGACAGCCTTGCGGATAGCATCGTATACGCCTGTGTGGCCTACCATATCGCCGTTTGCGAAGTTGAGGATGATCAGGTCGTTGCGTCCGGTGTTGATCGCCTCGACGAGTTTCTCTGTTACCTCCGGAGCACTCATCTCAGGCTGAAGGTCGTAAGTCGCAACCTTTGGTGAGTTTACGAGGATACGGTCCTCGTTCTCGAAGAGAGCCTCTGCGCCGCCGTTGAAGAAGAATGTAACGTGTGCATATTTCTCTGTCTCTGCGATGCGGAGCTGGTTCTTGCCTGCCTTTGAAACCACCTCTCCTAGAGTCTGTTGTACATTCTCCTTGTCGAAGAGGATGTGAACACCCTTGAATGATGCATCATATGGAGTGAGGCAGCAGTAGTAGAGAGGAATAGTGTGCATTCCCTGCTCCGGCATATCCTGCTGGGTGAGGACTGCTGTAAGCTCGCGAGCGCGGTCGTTGCGGAAGTTGAAGAAGATCACTGCGTCGCCTTCCTGGATCTTGGTGAGCGGTGCACCGGAAGCGTCAGTGATTACGATAGGTTTGATGAATTCGTCGGTAACGCCCTCGTCATATGAAGCCTGGATAGCCTCAGTTGCAGATGTAGCGTGAACGCCTTTGCCCTCGACGAGGAGGTCATAAGCTTCCTTCACGCGCTCCCATCTCTTGTCGCGGTCCATAGCATAGAAGCGGCCGCAAACCGATGCAACCTTTCCTGTAGACTGAGCCATGGCAGCCTCGAGACCCTCTACAAAGCCCTTTCCGCTCTTAGGGTCAGTGTCGCGGCCGTCCATGAAGCAGTGTACGAATACGTCCTCAAGACCATATTCCTTAGCTACATTGAGGAACTCATACACATGCTCGAGAGAGCTGTGTACGCCACCCATGGATGCGAGGCCCATGAGGTGGAGCTGCTTGTTGTTTGCCTTTACATAGTCATATGCAGCCTTGATCTCTGCGTTCTGGAGAAGCTTGTGCTCGCGGCATGCGATGTTGATCTTCACGAGGTCCTGGTACACCACACGGCCTGCGCCGAGGTTGAGGTGACCTACCTCAGAGTTACCCATCTGGCCCTCTGGAAGACCTACGGCCTCGCCGCAAGCCTGAAGGGTTGCCATAGGATACTGTTTGCGGAGAGCCTCGATGTAAGGTGCTCCCTGCGTGTAGATGACATTAGACTCATCCTGTCTGCCCTCGCCCCATCCGTCGAGGATCATAAGTAGAACTTTCTTGTCCATGTTGTATATGTTTTAAATATCTTTTACTATCAAATAGCGGCGCAAAGATACAATTTTCTATTTATATTTGTGTGCTAATTATGAATCGGAGATGAAGAGAATCATATTGCTTTTATCCTGTCTTCTGATAGTTGTCGCAGCTCAAGCGCAGAAACCGGATTACTGCAAGTCGCCGAAGGCCGTGCGTCTGGTAGCATATAATGTCGGAGTCTTTTCAAAATCGGGATATGACAGCACTCAGGACGTTGTGGAGATGATGCAGGAATTATCTGCGGATGCTGTCGCCGTTTGCGAACAGGATAGCTGCAATCGTCGTCATGCAATCTTTCAGACTGAAAATTTCCAGGAGCATCTCGGAGTAGGCTGGGACTACAGATATGCTTCCGCGATGCAATGGAACGGCGGTTCCTATGGTACGGGCGTAGTGACTTCGAGAATAATCCTGAACAGCTTTGATATCAGATTGGTCAAGGGAGAAGGATATGAGCCAAGGGTCTGTGTGGTTGCTGAAACTCCCGGGTATGTCGTCGCTTCCGTTCATCTTGACCATAGCAACGATGCTGTCCGCATAGAGCAGGCCCGGACTGTTACCGAGGAGCTTCTGGCGCGATATGGAGACTCCCGCAAGCCGGTCTTCCTGTGCGGCGATCTGAATGCGGAGCCGGAGAGTCAGACGTTGAAGTATTTTTCAAAGGACTGGAAGGTCATTTCGGCGCAGGATCCTACCTACCCGTCGGATGATCCTAAGGAATGTATCGACTATATTCTGGTCTTGAAGAACAAGGCAAGATACAAAGTGCAGAAGACAGCTGTGTGCACAGAATTTGATTCGGCAGACGTCAGCACGGCATCTGACCATCTTCCGGTCTATGTAGATGTTGTTTTGAAGTAATTATTATGGCTAGAAAGAAGAATTACCGCGGCAGGGGCCGTGGAAAGAGGGAAAAGAAGGTTTTCCCACAGGTTGTAGGTAAGGTGCAGATGACCCGTGAGGGCTATGCGTTCGTCATAGTAGAAGGAGAGGATGATGATGTCTTTGTGAAGGCATCCAAGACACGCGGCGCGCTGAACGGCGACCAGGTTCGTGTTACCGTAACCCGTGAAAAGACCGAGACGCAGCGTCGCGAAGGAGAGATCATTGAAATCATTGAAAGGTCTCCACGGCCTTTCATCGGCATATTGCATATCGTTGGAAATCAGGCCTGGGTGCTCATGCAGAGCCGTTTCATGCCTTATGATATCACAATTCCGTTCACCCAGTCCGACAAGGTCCGCTACCGCAGACACAATGTCAAGGGCCAGTCCCTGGCAGAGCCAAAGGATGATACCGGATGGCTGAAGCCGTTGGGAGATGACCAGTATGCGATACATAAGGTGTACGAACTGGGCGAGGACGGATACGGCCGGCAGGAGCTGAAGGCCCGTTCGGGCATGAAGGTCGCTGCCGTCGTGGACGACTGGCCTCGCAGCGAGGCGACGCCTCGCGGGCACATCGTAGATGTGCTTGGCGAGCCAGGCGAGAACGACACCGAGATGCATGCCATCCTCGCAGAATATGCGCTTCCATATAAATTCGAGTCGGAAGTGGCCAACGCCGCTGACCAGATTTCCGAGGAAATCACGGCAGAGGACCTCAAGGGCCGCAGGGATTTCCGTCATACGCTTACGTTTACCATCGACCCTGCAGACGCAAAGGACTTTGACGATGCTCTGTCGCTCAAGCAGCTGGAAAACGGCAACTACGAAATAGGAGTGCATATTGCCGATGTCACCCATTATGTCAAGCCAGGCTCTGTCGTAGACAAGGAGGCTCAGGAGCGTGGCACATCCGTATATCTTGTTGACAGAACCGTGCCGATGCTTCCGGAAAAGCTCTGCAACAAGCTCTGCTCCCTCCGTCCGCAGGAGGAGAAACTGACCTTCTCGGCAGTATTCGAGATGACTCCGCTCGGCCGTATCGTCAGCCAGTGGTTCGGCAAGACCGTAATATATTCTGATTTCAGGTTTGCATACGAAGAGGCCCAGGAAATCATCGATAATCCGAAGGCCGCTCACGAAGCGGTGCCTGCAGAAATAGTCTCGGCAGTTTTGACTCTTCACGGGATTGCTTCAAAGCTCCGCAAGAAGAGATTTGCTGCCGGCGCCATCAGCTTCGACCGTCCGGAAATGAAAGTTGAGGTCGATGAGAAAGGCCGTCCTGTCAATGTATATCAGAAGGTTACGAAGGAAGCCAACTGGCTCATAGAGGAGTTCATGCTCCTGGCCAACCGCACTGTCGCCGAATTTGTCTCGACAGGATGCAAGGGCATCGGGGACACTCCGGCAAAAGGCGCGCGCAAGCAGGCGAAGACATTCGTATATCGTGTCCATGATGAGCCGAATCAGGAAAAGATCGAGGCTTTGCGCAACTTTATCGGCAACTTCGGATATCGTATGGGTCCTACCAACAGCGGCAAGGAGATCTCGAAGGAACTTAACACCCTCTTCGCGGCAGCCAAGGATACTCCGGAATATAATGCTATAGAACTCCTGTCGCTTAGGACTATGGCGAAGGCCCGCTATGATACAGAAAACCTCGGCCACTACGGACTGGCCTTCAAGTACTATACACACTTCACTTCTCCGATCCGCCGCTATCCGGATATGCTCGTGCACAGGCTTCTGGCTCAGTATCTCTCCGGAGGACAGTCTGCCGAGAAGTCATTGTATGACAAGCTCTGCAAGCATGCTTCTGAGCGTGAGATCGTTGCAGCAGAGGCTGAAAGGGCGAGCATCAAGTATAAGCTCGTAGAATTCATGCAGGACAAGGTCGGGTACACATTCGGCGGACACATCTCAGGTCTCACCGAGTGGGGAATGTATGTTGAGGTAGAGCCGACCATGATCGAAGGTATGGTTCCGCTTCGCGAGATCCGCAGCGACTTCTTCGAATTCGATGCGGACCACTACCGCCTGGTGGGACGTCGCACCGGCATAGTCTACAACCTCGGAGATCCGGTACGTATCCGCGTCAAGAAGACCAATCTCGAGCAGAAACTCCTTGATTATGAGTTGATTGAGTCTGGTCTTGAAGAAAGGGTATACGATCGCATAGATTACGAAAACGGTCGCGGAACTTCATTCATAAAGGGTGAGGATGGCTCATTTGACAACGTTACAGTCGGCATCAACAAGGCAGCCCGCAAGGAAAAGGTCCGCAAGGCCATTCAGGAATCAAAACGCAAGTCCCGCAAGACTCGCAAGGGTTCTGGCAGGAACAGTTAGAAGGGAGTCTATTTATTGAACCCTTTTGCTGTAAGAAACTCCCATATGCGGTCCATGAAGGTGTAACTGCCGGTTCCCGGAGCTGCTGAGCGTTGGAAGCAGTGAGTGCGTGTAGCTAATGTATGTAGGTCTGACTGGATGCCCATCATGAGCATCTTTTCCCATACTTTGACAGAAGCCATCGGAGAATAGCCGTCTGCGTCCCCATGGATGAACACCATTGGTGCAGTGTCCAGATCAAATGAGAATTCCGGCGCCAGGATATCGCAGTCTTCGTTTCCTTTATTGGTATTGTGTCCGTCCAGTCCGTCACTGAGTGCATATGCCGGATAGATGCCGACACCCCATTGAACCTTGCAGGATATGCGGTCGATGTCATCTATCGGCATATATGACTGGTGGCGTGAGGATGTTGTGCCCATCAAGGTCAGATGGCCTCCCGCAGAACTTCCCATGATGCCGATGCGGTCAGGGTCAAGTCCTTTTTCCTTTGCCTGACTTCTTACAATTCTGACCGTTCTTTGGAGATCTTGCCATGCGGTAGTGTGCTTTGCCAGTCCTTCCGGACGGGGAGTCCTATATTTCAATGTCACGACCGCCATTCCTTTTTCGTTGAGATAGCGCCTCATCGGAGCAACTTCAAATCCATCAGGATCGTTTCTGTCATATGCTCCGCCTGAATAGATTATCTGAATTGCAGTTGTCTTCAATGTATCCGGAATATGCCACTCCAGATAAGGAACGCATTGATCTGTACGGAATTCCGGTGTCTTGCCGGAAGGCCAGATTTCCTGTTTCAGATATATTGCCCTGTGGGTGTCTTCTGTATATCTGTCCATCAGTTTCACTTCCTCTTCCAACTGTCCCATATATCCCATCTGCCTCATGAATTCCACGCCTCTTTCAAGTCCATATGCGCCATGCGGCTTATCAGCATAAAGATGCAGTTCTGCGGGAATGCCCATGCGGCGCAGTTCCCTGTATACCAAGGTAGATGTCTGTGGCGCATATATGTCGGTACCTCCATGATGCAGGCTGATCGGGCAAGTCTTTTCGTCGAATTTGAACACATCGCTCAGGGTTACGTCAGCCCCATATCCCTGTCTCGTAGCAGGTGTGCCTTCTTCTGCATCCGTGGTGCCATACGCAGGAGCATTGATTATTGCCCAGTTTATATGGCATGGGATATCATCTGTCTTGTCAACTCTTTCGTAAGCCGGAGTCTGCGAACTGGTTGCAAGGAGCAGACCGAGGTGAGAGCCGGCAGACATTGAAATTATGCCTATCTTTTCCGGATCGAATCCTCTTTTTTCAGCTTGCTTCCTTACCATTCTGACTGCACGTTGTCCGTCTTCCCATGCTGTCTGATAAACAGGAAGCCCTACAGGTCTAGGGGTCCGGTATACGAAATTGACACATTGAAAACCGAGTTCGGTAAAACGCTTTCTCCACTCCTTGACAAGCCCCACATCGCAGCAGCTGTAGTATGCTCCTCCCGAAATCAAGATCATGCAACCTCCGTTGTCCACATCTTTTGCCGGCTCTTCAAACCACTCGATATAGGCTATCCGGTTTCCGTCCGGATCGAAGTCTTCTCTCCCGGACTCATCAGTCATGGCCGCAATCTGATGGTCCTGACTGTGAGGCATCTTTCCATTAGGCCATATGCGTTCCCTCTCTCCTGCAGTAAGGGAAATAGAAATCAAGACAATGGAAGTCAGTGCAAGGAATCGTTTCATCTGTATGGTAAATTTAGGGTTCTCAGTCAAGCATCCTTGCAAATATAGCAAAAATCCCTCTTGGCCCAAGAGAGATTTTAACGTGCACAGCCCGGTGTCGAATACTTTATGAAAATGACGCCATCCCTGATGATAGGGTTAAACACACCTTGTTTTGTAAGTGATTGATAGTTAAGCTGTTCCAAAATACGCGATGTTTAACCCCTGCTTTAAACAAGGGGTTAAACACATCCCTTTTCGTATACTATTGATTTTTAGTGGTTTACAAATGAATATGTGTTTAACCTACAGATAAATAAATCAAGAAAATGTAAGTAAAAACAGGCCTCTCAGTTGTCTGAGAAGCCTGTTCGCGTGCTCCGGACGGGAATCGAACATTATGTGATTATCAATTAGTTGTATTAGTTACAAGCGGTAAAGGACGCTTTTCCACATCCTCGCGAGCAGCCTTTGCAACATCTGCTCCTTCCTTGGCAATCCTTGCATTTTATGTCAATCCCTGAGGATTACGTTCCTTGCTGATTTCTGTGGCAGTTTCTTCCGCTAGGGCATTAAGAAGCAATTCCATGTTAGTCATGTTGTCACGAAGATTCTCTTTTGTCAGTCCTTTATGCTTCTTATATTCCCGAGTGGTCAGTCCACTCCAGGTCTTTGACATCAAGTCAGTCAGCATCGCAAAGTCAATCTCCTTTGTGATGCCTCCTCGCTTCCATTCATCTGTCAGTCCCTTGCGGATCTCTATAGTTTTAATGCGACGTGTAATCCAAGATTCAGAATAACCAAGTCGTCGATAATCCGCCATCGCCTGATCTATGCTTCGCTCCGGATCAATCATTTGATTGATTCTCTCTGTAGCAACCGATGCCATCCAAACTTTGAACGGCTCGGCCTTCTTTGATGGTATAGACTGTATAATGCGGAATATGCCTTCTAATGTTGCACAGTTCTCTTTTTGAGGTCCTCCTGCCGTCTGAACTGTAAGGGGGTGGACAATTTGTCCCCACCCTTTGGATAGCTCCTCATCCCTTCTTCTCATTTTGGATATATAGTCCTTGGCATTAGTCGTTTCTGTCAATATTGTGACAACATCCTTGACAGAAAAGTACCATTCCTCCTCTTCTTCCACCCAAACAGTTCTGATCTTCTGGTTATCAAACAATCTTATTTTTTCAATATCCGACATAACAAATGCGTTTTAGACTTTTTACAAAAATATGCGGTTCTTCTTCAATTGGCAAATAATTGTTTAGCAGAAAACTAAGTTCATACGAGCTCGTAAATGTAAAAAGCCTTCCCGTTGCTAGCATAGGGAAGGCCAAAATCCGGATTTTAGTTTATCTTCTAGTCTCTTCTTCTTGTACTGAACCATCTTTTGATAGATGTCCAAATTACGGTTTTGGAGCAAATCAATAAAAATAGCCCTCCTAGTTATCTAGAAGGGCTATTAACGTGCTCCGGACGGGAATCGAACCCGTACGGACATTTCTGTCCACGGGATTTTAAGTCCCGCGTGTCTACCTATTCCACCACCAGAGCGATCCGAGGTGCAAAGATAATGTAAAATTCGGAAATTCATTAATTTTTTGTGAATACAAGGACCGCATTACTATCTGAATTATTATCTTTGAGCCGACCAAAACGGGATATATGAAAAAATACAGGGACAGCGAGGGTCGAAGGGTTGTCGAGATAAGTGATTTGAGTTATCTCGGCGACAGGAATCATCCGTATTCGTGGTTTCAGCTTCATAAAAAGCATCATACTACCGGCTGGGCCCTGCGAAGGGCAGATATTGTCATTGCAGCTGACGAGCAGGTTGCAAAGGATATCGTCAAGTATTATTTCATCCCGAAGGAAAAAATAGTAATACGCTAATAACTGAATACTATGAAAAGGCTGCTTTTGCTGCTCTCTGTGCTTATTCCTCTATGTCTTGTTTCATGCGGGGAAGATCCTCTGACTCCGTCAGATAAGGTGGAGAATCCGGGTAACACCGACACTCCGGAAGAACCGGAAACGCCTGAAGATCCCGAAACACCCGAAGATCCTGAAAATCCGGAGAATCCTGAAACCCCTGAGAACCCTGAGGACCCTGAAAATCCGGAAGATCCCGAGATGCCTGAGGACCCTGAGACCCCTGTGACTCCTGAGGAGCCGGAGCCGCCGGTGACCGGAAGCGTGGAGCTTGACCGTCTGTATGGATACGCAGAGGGAACGACCGGAGGCGAAGGAGGCAAGGTGCATCACTTCAATGACGGCAAGAAGTTCTGCGAGTGGCTCAAACTTCGTGAGAAGAACAAGAGTACGGAGCCTGCTGTGGTATGGCTAAGCGGCACATTCACCAAGGATGATGGCAGGGATTCCGGCAGCCCGTGGTTCGACATTAAACGCACCCACAACCTGACTATCATCGGTACAAACGACTTCAAGATGCAGAATGTCGGATTCTTCCTCAATGAAGCATCCAACATCATCATACGTAACGTCTATATCGTCCAGCCGAAGGCAGATAATGGTGCCGACGGCATTTCTATGCAGGAGAGCCATAATGTCTGGGTGGACCACTGTACGTTCGAGTCGGTCAATTCGACCAAGGACTATGAGGACGGATCATGCGATGTGACACATGAAACCTACAATGTGACAGTCTCGTGGTGCCATTTCATAAAGACACAGAAATCCTGCCTTGTAGGCCACTCAAACAGCGCTTCTGCTGATGAGAAGATAACAGTGACCTTCCATCACAACTACTTCGACCTGTCGAATTCACGCCAT
>JAZQEN010000040.1:0-3344 GCA_045539015.1 Candidatus Cryptobacteroides sp. | reverse complement strand
AAGAGAGTCTGTGAAATGTATCAGTTCATATCCGTTGAACCTGTACAGACCGTTCGGGGTTCCCAACCATACATCTCCGTCCTTTTCCTTGTATATGCAGTTGACGGTGGATGTCAGTCCTTCCTTGCGTGATATCTGTGTGTAGATGAACTGCTCTTTCCCGGAAAGAACAGCGGCGGATGCAGTCAAGAGAGCATACAGTATAAAGAATAGTCTTTTCATCAGAAGCCAGTCAGAAAAATATTCATTTCCATTGAGATAGACAAAGTTAAAAAATAAGCCGGTCTTTTCAAAAATGTCCAATTGATTTTTGAAAAATGCTTTTTGCGCCTTCAGATAGACAAAAACTAAAACTTAATGGCTAAATTTGGATGCACGTCCGCCAGGCGCCTTGTAAATTTGCACTTGAAACAAAACCGACACGAAAAATGAAAAGACTGAACTTGATTTTGTCTGCACTCCTTCTTGCTGTAGTCTCTGCAGCACAGACACAGGCTTTCTATGGTGACACTCTTGCGATAGATGAAGCTGTAATTGTAGGAATGGATGTGCAGAAGAAAAACACCATCACGGCCTCGGTTTCCATTGTGAAGTCCGGCGCAGTGTCGTCGCGACCGGTGACAGATCTTACGTATGCGCTTCAGGGCAATGTTGCGGGACTGGATTTCCAGACTGATGCGATGGAAGGCGGAACCGGAGGAGAACCGGGAGCTGCAGTGAAGTTCAATATAAGAGGTGTCGGATCCATCAACGGAGGTGAGCCATATATACTTGTCGATGGTGTCGAACAGAGTCTTCAGAATGTCAATCCTGCGGATGTGGAAAGCGTGACCGTGCTCAAGGATGCTTCTGCATCGGCTGTATATGGAGCAAGGGCAGCATACGGAGTTGTTCTTGTTACTACAAAAAGCGGAAGTGCGGGAAAGGCTTCTGTGAATTACGGGGGTACTCTCGGATTCAGTTCTCCTGTCAATATGCCGCAGATGATGTCGTCGGTTGATTTTGCCGGTTATATCAACGAAATGAGGGTCAATTCCGGCAAGACTGTCCAATTTTCTGAAAGTGCTGTCGAGAGGCTCAATGCATTTGCCTCCGCACCTTACTCTTCGGAATATCCGGGAGTCGAAGTCAATGCCAGCGGTGACGGATGGGCTTCTGCGTATTACAATCAGTACGCTGATACAGACTGGTTCGACTACTATTTCAAGGATCATTCTCTTCGTCACACCCATAATCTGAGTATATCCGGAGGCTCGCAGAAAGTGAAATACTATATAGGTGCCGGCTATATATATCAGAACGGACTGATTGACCGTGTCGATGACCACCTTGAAAAATACAATCTCAATACGAAGCTCTCATTCCTTGCCAGACAATGGCTTAAGGTGCAGTTCTGCAACAACCTGACAATTTCCCGAATAAGGCGTCCTATGGCGGATCAGACCATATTCTATGCTCAGATATCTGACAAATTCCCCACTCAGACCACTGTCCTGCCTGTAGAAGGAGAATATGCCGTTCCATCCTGGAATGAACTGATGTACCTCAAGGAGACACAATACGACCGCCTGTCCGTTTCAGACGCGATGTCCCTGTCAATGACCGTAACCCCACTTGAAGGCTGGGACATCACGGCTGAAATGAAAGCAAGGCTGGACATACAGAACAACAGTTTTCGTATGGGTTTTCCAAAGACTACGCTCCCAAGTGGGGCAGTGGTCGTGACTTCAGGAGGAAAGCAGGGCTACCAGTATCCCGGTATGCATTGGAAGAATACCAGCTTCGGATCATACACCCGTGGCAATGTATTCAATTACTATCTCGCGCCTGATGTGATGACATCATATTCGGCAGACTGGGGAAGACATTATTTCAAGGCAATGGTCGGATTCCAGGCTGAACTTCAGGAAAACTCGAGCGGATTCACCTACAAGGACGGTATGATGAGTGATGATGTGTTCTCGTTTGACAATGCTGCCGGCAATCTGGTTGCGGACGAGGCTCGCGACCATTGGTCGACTATGGGAGTCTTTGCAAGAATCAACTGGAACTGGCGTGAGACTGTGTTTGCCGAATTCAGCGGACGTGCTGACGGATCCTCAAGATTCGCACCGGGGCACAGGTGGGGCTTATTCCCTTCGTTATCAGTAGGATATGATGTGGCTGCGATGGACTTCCTCCGTGAATCCTCCACCCCTTTGAACCAGCTCAAACTACGTCTTTCATATGGCCGTCTTGGCAATCAGAGCGGAGCCGGACTGTACCGGTATATGGATGTTATGAGCCTTGATGCTGCTGATGCCAATGCCTGGCTTCTGCCTGGAGAATCGTCAGAACCGGCTAAGGGAACGGTAGCGCATACTCCATCTATGGTAAGTCCGTTCATTACCTGGGAAAAGGTTGACAATGCCAATGCCGGTGTGGACATATCTGTGTTCTCAGACCGTCTGAACCTCACATTCGATATCTGGCAAAGGACAACCCGTGATATGCTCGGACCTGCTCAGGCAATACCTTCCATCGGCGGTCTTGCAGCGGCCGACAGAGCAAAGGAGAACAATGCTACCCTCCGCAGCAGGGGGTGGGAACTTTCGATGAGCTGGTCAGACGTGACTGTCGGAGGATTCTTCTATCGTGCCGGAGTCAATATATCCGACTATAAGTCAGTCGTGACCGGATACAACAATCCCGAAGGAATCATTTCCAACAATCACACAGGCCTTTCTGTCAACAAGGGATATTATGAGGGAATGGATCTGGGCGAAATCTGGGGCTACAAGGCCGACAGGCTTTTCTCTTCTGATGAGGAAGCCGCTGCATATCCTGTGGATCTTTCCTTCTTCAAGCCACAGAATCTATGGAAGGCAGGAGATCTTCGTTTCGAGGATATGAACAATGACGGAAAAGTCAACCCGGGGAAAGGTACCGTTGAGGATCACGGCGATCTTACCATCATCGGAAACGCCACTCCGCGTTTCTGTTACGGCATCAATCTCGCCATCGGATACAGAGGCTTCGAGGTGTCGACACTTCTGCAGGGTGTAGGTAAACGCGACTTCCCTATGGCCGGAAGCACATACCTTTTCGGCGGACGCAATTATTTCACACATCATCTGGACCACTTCTCAAGTGCGCGACCCGACGGCTGGCTTCCACGCCTGACGGATGGAACGGGATCGGGAGATGCAGACTGGAAGGTCAATACAGGCTACAACACATCAAGGTACCTTCTGAATGCGGCATATATGAGAATGAAGAATCTGATGGTGTCATATACATTCGGTGACGGGCTGATCGAGAAGATGCGCCTCAAAGGATTGAGGATCTACGCATCCTGCGACAAT
>JAZQEN010000039.1:0-3826 GCA_045539015.1 Candidatus Cryptobacteroides sp. | reverse complement strand
TCACAATGAGGACACCTGGAACGTCTGATTTTACCCATAAAAAAGTAGTTTGATGAAACGTGTTTCATCAAACTACTCATAAAATTTTATATTTCAATTACTTATATATACTTTCACCAACTGTTTTTGGCACCATTACCTGAAATAACGACGATTTACGATAACTAAGCATTAAAAGTCAGCACCTCGGACGATTTTCCATGCGAAACTGTCCGAGGTGTTGTCTATATGTCGTGTGGTACGGTTGGGCCTATTCCCACTCGATTGTTGCTGACGGCTTTGGCGAGAGGTCGTAGCATACTCGGTTGACCATCGGTACCTCGGCGAGGATGCGGTCGGTGATCTTCATGAGGATAGGCCATTCGATCTGCTCGATAGAAGCTGTCATAGCGTCGATAGTGTTGACGGCGCGGATGATTACCGGCCAGTCATAGGAGCGTGCATTGTTGCGTACACCTACTGACTTGAAGTCAGGAACTACTGTGAAGTACTGCCATACCTTCTTGTCGAGTCCTGCCTTTGCGAACTCCTCACGGAGGATAGCGTCAGCCTCGCGGAGTGCTTCTAGACGGTCACGGGTGATGGCACCGAGGCAGCGTACTCCGAGACCCGGGCCTGGGAACGGCTGACGGTATACCATCTCGTATGGAAGACCGAGCTCAACTCCGCATGCGCGGACCCCGTCCTTGAAGAGCTGCTTCAGAGGCTCCACGAGCTCGAACTGAAGGTCTTCAGGAAGACCGCCCACATTGTGGTGGCTCTTTACCATCTTGGCAGTCTTTGTGCCTGATTCTACGATGTCAGGGTAGATTGTTCCCTGACCGAGGAAATCGATGCCGTCAAGCTTGCGTGCCTCTTCCTCGAACACGCGGATGAACTCTCCGCCGATGATCTTTCTCTTCTGCTCAGGATCTGCCACGCCTTCGAGAAGACCGAGGAAACGGTCTGTGGCGTCTACATATATGAGGTTTGCGCTAAGCTGGTTTCTGAACACTTCCACTACATTCTCCGACTCTCCCTTACGCATGAGTCCGTGGTTCACATGGACACATACGAGGTTGTCGCCGATGGCTTTCAGCAGCAGGGCTGCTACGACTGAACTGTCCACACCACCTGAAAGGGCGAGGAGTACCTTGCGGTCTCCGACCTGCTTGCGTACGAGCTCTACCTGGTCTGCCACGAAGTTCTTCATGTTCCAGTTCGCCTCAGCCTTGCAGGTGTCGAATACGAACCCCTTCACAGCCTCTTTTACGGCAGCTTCCTCATTGCCGAACTGCTCGAGCTTCACCTCGCAGAGGGCCTTGTCATGGCCTGCGGCCATTACAGGGAAACCTGCTTCATATATTTCCGGGAGGACGTCGATTGCAACTCCGTCGATTACGTTGTTAGGGCCTCCGTTGATGATGACGCCCTTTACGTTAGGCAGCGCCTTGAGTTCTGCTGCTGTGATGTCGTGAGGGTATATTTCGCTGTATACACCCAATGCACGGATTGCCCTGGCCACCACTGTGTTTTCGTGGCTTCCAAGGTCAAGAATTACAATCATGTCCTGTTTCATAGTCTTTTGAATTATTTGTTTTTCTAACCAAGGCGCAAAAATAGAAAAAGATTGGAAAATATTTTATAAAAATATCTACTTTTGCAAATCTTTTTGGCCGGAATCCGGCCATGCTATTTTATGCGCAGTCGGTGCCGGCTGTCAGCAGTGCAAGGCTCCCGACTGTCATCCTGAGCGAAGCGAAGGATCTGTAAACAAGATAATAAAGAAACAATATATGCAGGATATAAGAAACATAGCGATCATCGCCCATGTCGACCATGGAAAGACGACCATCGTAGACAGGATGATCTATCAGGCACGCCAGGCGCGTGAGCAGGAGAAGCTGGGAGAGCTCATCCTCGACAACAATGACCTCGAAAGAGAAAGAGGCATCACAATTCTTGCGAAGAACGTATCAGTAATATATAAAGGTGTCAAGATCAATGTGATCGACACCCCGGGCCATAGCGACTTCGGAGGCGAGGTCGAGCGCGTGCTCAACATGGCTGACGGCGTGATCCTCCTCGTGGACGCATTCGAGGGCTGCATGCCTCAGACAAGGTTCGTTCTCCAGAAGGCAATCGAGATGGGCAAGAAGCCGGTGCTTGTAATCAACAAGGTCGATAAGCTCAACTGCCGTCCCGACGAGGTGCAGGAGGAGGTCTTCGACCTCATGTTCTCCCTCGGGGCGACCGAGGACCAGCTCGATTTCCGCACCATCTACGGAAGCGCAAAGCAGGGCTGGATGTCATACGACTGGAAGCAGCCGACAGAGGACATCACCGCGCTCCTTGATACTATCCTTGAAGTGGTTCCGGCTCCTAAGATACAGGAAGGAACGCCGCAGATGCTCATCTCGTCACTGGAATATTCTCCATATGTGGGCCGTATCGCAGTGGGCCGCGTGACCCGTGGTTCTCTCAAGGCCGGTCAGAACATTACCCTCTGCAAGAGGTATGATATAATGCAGAAGCAGAAGATCAAGGAGATCATGGTCTTCGACGGACTCGGAAAGGCTAAGGTCGATGAAGTTCAGTGCGGAGATATCTGTGCGGTAGTAGGTCTTGAGGGCTTCGAGATCGGAGATACAATCGCTGACTTCGAGAATCCTGAAGCACTGCCTCCTATAGAAGTGGATGAACCTACCATGAGCATGCTCTTCTGCATCAATAACTCTCCGTTCTTCGGAAAGGAAGGCAAGTTCGTGACTTCAAGGCACTTGAAGGAGCGTCTTGAGAAGGAATTGGAGAAGAATCTTGCCCTTAGAGTGAAACCGGGTCCAAATGCCGATTCGTTCATAGTGTACGGACGTGGAGTCCTCCATCTTTCAGTGCTCATCGAGACCATGCGTCGCGAGGGCTTCGAACTTCAGGTCGGCCAGCCGAAGGTGCTGGACAAGGTCATCGGAGGCCAGCGCTGCGAGCCTATAGAGATGCTGACCATAGACGTTCCTGAGGAATTCGTCGGAAGATCGATCGAGATGGTGACCCGCAGAAAGGGAGCTCTCATCCAGATGGAAGGCAGGGGAGACAGGACCCACCTTGAGTTTGACATCCCTTCGCGCGGACTCATGGGACTCAGAAGCAACCTCCTTACTGCAACGCAGGGAGAAGCGGTGGTTGCACACCGTCACAAGGGCTATGAGCCATACAAGGGAGACATCGAGCGCCGTACAAACGGCTCGCTCGTGTCACTGGAGACTGGTCTTTCTGTGGCATATTCAATGGACAAACTTCAGGACCGCGGCCGCTTCTTCATAGAGCCGGGCGTAGAGATTTACGAGGGACAGGTTGTCGGCGAGCACACTCGCGAGCGTGACCTGAACATCAACATATGCAAGACAAAGAAGCTTACCAACATGCGTGCTTCAGGCAGCGATGACAAGGTCATGCTCCCTCCGCCGATCGTCTTCTCGCTTGAGGAGGCCCTTGAATACATCCAGGAGGATGAGCTTGTTGAGGTAACTCCTAAGTCTATGAGACTCAGGAAGATAATTCTTAATGAACTTGAGCGCAAGAGAAAATCTTCTGATTTCGATTGCTAATAAGAAAAGTTTTTGTTACCTTTGCGGGCTCAAATCTATTTACGGGTCGGAATGAACGAAAGATTTATAATACCTTTAAATGGATTGACTGCCGGAGAAAATATGTTTTCCTGGCAGGCAGGTAAAGAGTTCTTCGAAAGTTTTGAGAATACGGAAATCCTTGATGCACATCTGGATGCAGATGTGAGAGTCGAGAAGTCGGGCCGCTACATCGGAGTTGACTGCGATGTGAGGGGAGAGGT
>JAZQEN010000038.1:0-6257 GCA_045539015.1 Candidatus Cryptobacteroides sp. | reverse complement strand
TGAACACCCTGGATATAAGGGACAACCATCTGGCCTGCAAGATAGGGGTCCTCACCCATGTACTCGAAGTTACGTCCGTTGAGCGTAGTACGGCAGATGTTGATACCAGGTCCGAGAAGGATATCCTTCTTGGGGTAGCGTGCCTCCTCACCGATGCTGCGGCCGTAAAGGAGAGACATCTCCTTGTCCCATGTAGCTGCGAGGTTTACAAGCGCAGGGAATGCTGTGCAGGAGTCGTTTGTCCAGCCAGCCTGATCCCACTCATCCCAAAGCACCTCAGGACGGATGCCGTGAGGACCGTCTGTGTGCCAGACTTCAGGAATACCAAGACGCGGAACTCCACGTGAACTGAACTTTGACTGAGCTGTGGTCATGCCTACCTTCTCCTCGAGAGTCATACGTGAAAGCGCATCCTCAACCCTCTCCTCAACAGGAGCATTCGGGTCAAGATAGACCGGACGGTCATTGTTTTTCTGTGCGAAGCATACTGCCGAGAAAAGGACAGCTGCCGTAAGAATGATTGTCTTCTTCATATATCGAGTGTTATTAATTATCAATCAGAATACAAATATAGTAAAAAAGATTTCTCCACTCGCTTCGCTCGATCGAAATGACAGTTGTTCGCTCGGTCGTAATCGACAAAGTCGCCTGAGCGTCAGCGAAGGATCTTTTAAAGCAGTGTGTATTCAATATCGAATTCAAATGTTTCTCCCGGAACGATGCAGAAGTCGATGTACGGCTCGATGCAGGCGATCAGGTGGTAGGACCAGAAGACGGCCTTTGTCATCGGAAGAGCACAATGGGCTTTGACACCCCTTCCGGTCTGCGTCTCGGTCAGCGTGAATCCGTTCGGACTGCCGGCAAGGCCATTTCCTGCCGCATGGAGGTTTCCTGTAAATACGGACTCTCCTTTCTTGAGAGTCCTGGTGAAACGGATTCCGTTATCTGTAAAACCGACCTCCGAATACTCCGCACGCCAGTCTCCCTCAGGCTTGAACGGAAAATCAAGCTGACGGGAAACTCCTGTCTCAAGGAGTCCGAGGGTAAAGAAATTGTGGTTATACACATCTCCCTTCAGAACTTTTGAACCCTTGTTGGTCAATTTGTGGCCTATACGGAAGCTGTCTTTTCCAGTTATGGCTATGGTTTTGAAATACTCATAGGCATAGCCCTGCTCAGATTCAAGAACATGCCCCTGGGTGATGGAATCCTCGGTGATTTCAAGAGTCCTCTGGCCGGAATTCAGGATATTATGAAGCTTGAAGCGGTCATACTCCCCTTCCATCTTCTCCAGCATGCCGACGCCGATCTTCAGGAACGGCTCGCCTGCCTCGGCTTCATCCAGACCTATCGGGCCGAACTCCTCGGCAGGACCGCAGACAGCGTCATGCCTCACGGGAGAATAACCCTCAAACCACTCCTCCGCATAGTTGCAGCCTTTATGCTCTATGCTCGCGAACACGCCCGCCCAGTCGAAGCGGGTGCCACGATAATAACCCTTCTCTCCATCCGGAGCATGAAGGGTTATCTTCAATGTATCATTGGAAATTGTTATGGACATGTATCTTACTGTTAATCAGTTGATTAACTAGCAACACGGTGGGTCAGATTCACCCACCGTGTTGCTAGTTAAAGTGTTGAAAGTCAAACATTTGAATGACCAGGTAAAATTATAGTCGTGTAGGGAATTCGGTGACTCGGAGGGTGGTGCAGCCGTATGGGATGAGTTCGATCCATACCTCCTCGCCGGTGTCGTCACCGTCCTCGCGGTAGTAAGCGATCTGACCTGTCGATCCGTTATATTCCTTCCATGGCTTGATCACCACTGCCTTGGCCTTGATGGACACTGGAGCGTTCTCCAGATTCCATGGATACTCCCCTGCATCCTCGCGCACCTCGACCTTGAAGTTCTCTTTCATCAGCTCAGGAGTCATATCCTTGAGACGGAAACCGTAGTTCCATGGAGTGTCGGAAACGCATGTATAGTAATACGGGCCATACTTGCCTTCATATGAAGCTTCGAACTCATGCTTCTCCCACTTCTCCTCCATTCGGAGGGAGTAGACAAGCGGTCCGCGCTCCACAACGGTCGCGCCGTCATACCAGTGGCTGATGCGCACCTCCATAGGGAAGGTAAGGGTCACGACGTCGCCCTTGTTCCATCTGCGGCTCAGACGTACGGTCTCGCCGGCCTTAGGCGCATCATATGCCACCTCGCCGTTCACCATAACCTTCGCATCCGAACACCACTCCGGAATTCTGAAATACAGAGGGAAATATGCATTCTTCACCTTCTTCGAAGGGAAGTTCACGGTCACTTTCACTGTCTCGTCGAAAGGATAGAATGTCTCCTGCTTCAAAGAAACCTCAACTCCCTCTGAAACCTTTGCAGTAACGGTAGAAGGAGCATAGATAAATGCTGCCAGACCTCCGTCCTTGCTTGCATACCAGAGGTTCTGGGTGAACTTAGGCCATCCCTGGTGCATGTTGCAAGAGCAGCATGGATATCCGTTCAGTACTCCGAAAAGGTTGTCGTTGTCCTCATGCTGAGTAACGAAGTTCCTCCACTCGCGTGAACATGCTATCTGGTTGGTCTGCTGGTAGTACTGACGTCCGTCATAAGCGTCTGTAGCCTGGGTCGGAAGAGCATTGTATGCTACTCTTTCGAGGTGGTCTGCCCACTGAAGGTCACCGGTTGCCTGGAGCATCTCTTCGAGGGAGTACATCATCTCCACGGCTGTACAAAGCTCGGAACCACGTGTAGGATCACCGAAATGCACCTGCTCGTCGCCAGCCCAGAGGCCGGTAGGAAGTCCGAACGTGTGCCTGATGATCTTGAGGGCATTCTTCGGAGCATTAAGATCCTTAGGGTCATGAGACCTCTGCCACCATATCACAGGCTCCTTGAAGCCGTGTGCAAGGTTTACCGTATGCATCGAATTCTGGGTGCGGAGCTCGTTGGTCTCGCCCCAGAACATCGCTGTCCAAGGGGTTGTCTGGCTGTGGATAAGGTCGCCGAGCTCGAGAAGGAACTCGTCACCGGTGATATTGTAGAGCCAATATACTATGTCGAGGTTGTCGCCTCCGCGCCACTCGCCCCAGAATGTCCAGTGGTCAAGCGGCTTCTCAGGAAGGTTTGCAAGCTGATACTTGAAATAGTTTGTCAGGACTGTTATCACGCGCTCATCACCTGTAGCCATATAATACTGCTTGAGGATCTTGAGGGCCACCATCTTAGGCCACCAGTCTTCGGCCTTTCCTCTCTGGAATCCTTCGATGTACTTGCGTGATATCCTGTTGCCGAAATAGCCGTCTTCGTATGTTGTTGTGAGCATAGCCTCAACCCACACGTTAGCCTTTGCAATAAGTTCCTCATCTCCAAGAAGATATGCAAGCGGAACAAGACCGTCGATCCAGTACGGGCCACGCTCCCATGTGTCGCCTTCGCCTCCGATCCATGCGTTGTCCGGTCCGACAACCTCGCGGTAGACCTCGTCGAGGTGACCGGTGAAGCCGTCCTTCTGGCGCACGAGCTGGTCATGCAGCCAACCTTCCGGCCGTATGGCACCGATAGGAAGCTCGGCATAGTCCGTCGCTGCAAGAGGATAGCGGTTGAACACATAGTCCTGTGCCGCAGCGCTGATTGCTGCAGTCAGGATGATGATGGTTGAAATAACTTTTTTCATAACAGTTGTATTAGATTTCTCCACTCGCTCCGCTCAGTCAAAATGACAGAATGCTGCTCGGTCGAAATGACAGGATGCCGCTCAGTCAAAATGACAGAATGCTGCTCGGTCGAAATCGACTATGTCGCTTGAGTAGAGCGAAAAATGACAGTATTGTCATGTCGAGCGACCGAAGGGAGTCGAGACATCTATCTCTTCAATGGGTTTTCGATGACAAATTTACAGAGTTTATGATACATCTCAATATCTTTCGCGTCTGTAGACGTCGCGAGCTCATAAAGACCGTTTGTACCGGCATAAAGCACGAACGGAACCTCTCCATAAAGGCCGCGGGCCTTTGCATTGTCAAGATACTCCTGGAAACGGGCCTTGTTTCGCTCCGAATAAGGGTTCGGCTGACCGTTCTTGAGGTTGCTGAGAATGGATGACTTCAGCGGCTCGCCATGAGTGCCTTCAAACTCAAGTTCCATTCCCAGGGCATTGTCCCTGATCTTCTTCTCGATCTGGTCCCAGCTCCATTTTGCATCGGTCCAGTAGTAGTTAGGCTGCATCACGACAAGGTCGAAACCGAAGTCCTTGCTGCTTTCGATACCGGGAGCCATTGCGTACGGCACCCAATAGAAGCCCTCGCCGACAGAGTGGCAGTAGTCAGCAGCTGCCTTGATGGTCTTGTCATGTTCCTTGTACTCATAACGGAAGCTGCCTGGAGCAGAAAGCTCCTCAGAGAGGACATAGAAACCGATGAGCTCCACATATTTGTACTTTGCCTCTGCAAACTTTGCACGAACCTGGTCGATCATCCATTTATAGGCCTTCACGCGGTCCTCTGCCTTTGAGAAGTCCATCTCCACACCGTCGATCTCGCCCCAGTAGACTGTATTTCTGTTGGTTCCCTTCATTGCATCGGTATAATGCTCGAAGTATACAGGGTCAGGAAGCGAGAAGATGATTCCGCGCTTTGTCTTTGGCGCACCGATGCGGGAAGCCACATCAGCCACGCACTTGTCAAGGGCAGCGAAGCCATGCTCAGCATCGAACCAATAGTCGATCTGACCCTGCCAGTGTTCCTTTCTTGAAGAGTAGCGGCCGTCGTTGGCAATGGAATATGTGACCTTGTAGTCATCATCCCAAAGCTCCATCATGATCATGTTGTCGAAGAGCCAGTGCTCCTGACCGTTCTCGTCAGTGTAGGCCACGGTCTTCTCGAAACGCTCCGGAGTCCAGAGGTAAGGATTGCGGGCGCTGTGACCGCCATAGCAGATGGCAGCGTCGGCGATAGGACGGATCTCGTCCTTTTCCCATTTGTAGAGGCCCTTCTGCGCTCCGCAGGAGCCAAAAATCATAGCAGTGGCTGCCACTGCTATGATTTTATTGATTGCATATTTCATATGGTTACTCAGCAATGAATCCTGCGTTCATCTTGAATACAGAGATACCTACGTTCTGGATCATTACAGCCATATAGGTCTCTCCATTGATTTCACGTACCACGCAGTCACCTGTAGAGTGTGTTGCAGGGCATGGTGAAAGAACTGTTGCATCCATACCGTCCTGAACAGGAGCCTCGAAGATGACCACGTTCTTCTGGAGCACGCCCATGAATCCGTCAGCTGTACCGCTGAAGTCTGAGATGACCTTCACGCTACCCTGATCCTGGTTTGCAGTGAGTGCAACGTATGCGATGTAGTTCTGGTTGGTCTTGGCATCGCCGAAGAAGCTGTATCCGTGAGTCAACGGCAGACCGAGATCAGCAGATGAAGCATATACATTACCTGCGGTATTTGCAACGTAGTGTGCACTTGCAGTTGAAGAAACGAGGAATCCGGGAACTGTGCCTGCTACTGCGCCTGCTGCGCCAGGATAGATATATGCAGAACCGATGCAGCCTGCAGCGTCAGCAACTGATGCGTTGTAGTCGCAACGTCCGCGTGCATATGCGAGACCGTCAGCACTTGGCCACTCGCCGAATCGGCCGTCTACCATTGCGTAACGTACGATGTTACCCGAATTGTAGTCCTTACAGTATACCTCACCATTGTTCCAGCTTCCTACCACGATGTACTTGTCACCGAGACGACGTCCTGAGTCCTCGACCATACTGAGGGTCGGAGCGTTGTCGATGCCGTTGAGCCATACATAGAAGTGGAGGTGTGATCCGTCTCCTACAGACAGACAGCAAGCAGAAAGGATGTCCTTACCGTTGTTGACCGCAGGATCTGTGTTAGGGATCATTCTAGCACAAGAAAGTGTATGTGTTCCGCCTGCCACGCCTTCAACGTTCACATTCTTCACCTGAGTAGGATCAGTGATGCTGATGGCCTTGAATACAGGATCTCCGCCTGCAGACTGAGGAACATAGATGTACTGGTCGTCCATGGTGATGTTGCGGCAGTCAGTAAGACCGAATGTAGCCTGCCATGGAGTTGTAGATGATGTAGCATAGATGCCCCATACGCGGTTGAAGAGCTGTGGAGGTATAGGCTCGAGACCCTTCACGACGATGTATGTAAGATCGTTGGTCACCTTCACGCCGTCAACAGACATGCCTGAAAGCTTGAGAGGAACCACATA
>JAZQEN010000037.1:0-6689 GCA_045539015.1 Candidatus Cryptobacteroides sp. | reverse complement strand
TTCATAAATATTGATTTAGTTGTTGTTATAATTCAGGTTTCCGAATCTGCCCTGCACCCGGGTGGCAGGCTGCATGTCCACCGGAGTCATCGAGCATGCTTTGGCGGCATCCGGTGTATGAGTCCATCTTGCCTTGCCCGTAATGTCACAGTAGGCCCACTGGAGAGCTATGTTATAGTCCATGTTTCCCCAGTCACCGAAAGAATAAGGGAACACATTATCAGCATCATCTGCATAGCTTCCGTTGTCATTATTGACATATTCGTCAGGCCAGATGCCATCCTTGTAGTCTCCCCAGCCTTTGGCGTTCCTCACCCAGAAAGTTACTGGAGAGAACTGGAAGCGTCGTCCTTTGTAAGTAGTCTCCGAGACGGTCATTCCCACATTCTTGCCTTCTGTCCTGCATCCAATCATCTTTACAGGGAAATCGATTCCCTTGAGTGAACTGATGACCAGTTCGGCTGCCGATGCAGTATTGTAGGATGTTATGACATACAGGCGCTTCAAGCCAAGGTCAGTCGGCAGTCCGAGATTGTCTGTATCATTGGTATAGCCATAGCCGAAAGTCCAGTTCTCGGTCTTGCCATCGTTATATACAACCTGAGTGAAGGTCTTGTCTCCACTGGCGGCACCTGCAATGCATCCCGACAGCCAACGGCTCTGGGCGACAGCTCCACCTGCATTGAACCGGAGATCAAGTATAAGGTCGGTAATGCCGGCTGCCACGAATTCGTCGATGGTTTCTTCCAGGAATTCCTGTGAATTGAGGTCGAAGGACTCGTATACAAGATATCCGATCTTTGTCGCGGAATTGTCCGGATCCGTAAGTATGGATGCATGAAGGACCGGATCATATATATGAGCCTGAGCCGACACTGTCTGCGTATCGTATGAATTCAAGGCATATCCGCCCTGTCCATCAGGTTCAAACCTGAGGAAAGAGAACGAGAATGTACCTGCCGGATTCTGGTAGAGGCCCGTCATGTAGTTGAGATAATTGGCTGTCGTCAGCTGGGTGCCGTTGACTGCATATATCATGTCACCACGTCTCAGGCCGGCCTGTTCTGCAGGCGAACCCCTGCGCACATATGAGGCCGCAATGCACATCAGTGACGGATTGTCCGGAAGCGAGGAGGACATGAACGGGCCGAAGCCGAGGCCTCCTGTCTGAACAGCCTTGGTGAAGGTTGCCGATACCGGCTGGACCTCGACAATATTGGTGTATATGAATCTCTTACCAGAATTCGGATGGCTTGTCCTGTAATAGCCGCCATCCTCCTCATTGACATCTCCCAGATAGAGAAGATGTGCCGTGAGGAAATCCTTGTAACTTATCGTCAGGTCGGCTTCCTGAGCATTATATGCATCCTTGAACAGATAGTCCTCCTTCAGAATATCGTGCATGTATGTATTGAGGGCTGCATTGAGTTCTGCATCTGCGCTGGTTCCGCTTGCTGCCTGCACCAGCTCCGCCACACACTCGGGTTCGAATCCTTCTACGGTCACCCAGAGTTCGAGCCTTCTCTCCTCTGGCGACCTGTTCTCGTCAATAGCAATCCTTACCGTGCGGTTTGTCTTACCTTCTCCACTGACAGTGGAAGAAGTTATCCTCGCCCATTCCTCCTCCGGAGAAGTCAGTAGTTCGAGCTCCGCAGTCCATGATGCGGAAGCGTCAAACTTCACCGAAACAGTAGCACCAAGATATGACACATCCTTGTCATCATAAGTGCACCTCACATTGGAAATACCTGTATCCTCCGGCTTTACGCCCGTATTGTCATCATCCAGATGGCCTTCCTTACAGGAAACTGCAGAAATGATGGCCACAAATACTGAAGCGATCAGCCAGGACATGTAATTTTTCTTCATTTTGAACGTGTTATGCAAAAACTTTCAAATATACTACAAATTTCCATATATATATTCCACCCGGTATTCCGAATTGCCTTCTGTCCATGACATAGACACAGGATAACCGTCCTCGTCAAACCCGTATGCAAGAGCACACTCTACTGTTCCCGTGCCCGTAGGTGACGGACTGATCATCTTTGTAGGAAGTTTGGCCGAGGCCTTGTCATACCATCCAAGCAGGAACGGGAAGCATATGAACGGATCGTTCTTCTCCATGAGGGACATATAGCCCCATACCACATCCGGTGCTGACGGATGACCGACCAGAGCCGGATCCGAATACTCGAACGATGTGTTCATAAACCTCACAAGATTGCCTCCTTCGTATGAGAAGGAACGGAAAGAACGCGTCGGAGACGATATGTCCGTGAGGAAACCGTCAGCGTCATACGTCCATGTGAAAGGAGTAGGCTCCTTTTTTCCAAATATGAGTACATCGGACTGAGTCACAACCCCATCGGCATCCCTGACATAGGACATCGACAGGTCGTTCGACGCTTCGAAACCATCATGGTCCAGCGTGAAGAGCCCGGCGGCATCGCATACATACATATCATAGGCCTCCAGCGACTCCTCCTCGCCATCAATCACTGTTTCAGACACAGTCAGCGTCACCGGATCATCCCGATTGATTTCCCATGACAGCCTGAGCAGCATGGTACCGATATATGGGCTGTAATAGTTCACACAGGTCAAAGTCTTGACTACAACTTCCTTGTATACCGAGAACGAGCCTGACAGGAGCCATTCCATGCCATCCTGGACAAGATACACTGCATATGTTCCTTCAGCCAGATCATCAGGAATCACGACCGAGATTCCGGAATATGTCAGTTCGGTATCCAATGCATATTCATTGCCCTCGGAATCAACCAGAACGGCTACACAGCCTTCCTCAAAGCCGATTCCATCCACGGCGACCATCTCTCCCTGCTTTGCTCCTGAAGGCATCTTGAGACCGGTCACCGGCATCTCTGCAGGCAGGATTTCAATGGTACCGAGATCATCCTGACCGGACCTGACCATATACGTTCCGGGAGTCAGAGATGACGGCACCAGGAAGACAAGACCTGATGCCGTAACCACAGTCACCTCAACTTCATATGACGTACCGTCTTCGCCCACCATGCTTATGACAGGATCTTCCGGAAAACCGTTCCATTGCACGAGAACTTCCCCGCCTGCCATGGCTGAAGCCGGCAGCACGCACTCCGACAGAGGATTCCCGGCCTGCTGGCCGGTAAGTCCTTCCTTGTCATTGCATGCTGCAGCTGATAAAGCCAGAATCAGCAGGGTCAATATCTTTCTCATAATCTTATACCTTCAAGATTTCTCAGAGTCTCCGCCGTCTCCTTTGCAGAAGGGCGGGACATGTCGTTGCTGATTATGACACCTTCCTTATCCAGAAGTATGAAACGAGGAATGCCTTCGACCCTGTATCCTTCCTGGAAACGGCTTCCCGGACCGAGATACAGCTGTACGCCGGTGAGTTCACCCTGACGGACCATATTCTCCCATGCCTCCTTGTCCTTGTCTACTGACAGGCCGAGAAACACTATCTCAGCATCCTTGAACTCTTCCTCCAATGCCTTCAGATATGGCATTTCACGCTTGCATGGAGCACACCATGTAGCCCACATGTCGATATAGACATACTTGCCTCTGAAATCGGCAAGGGCGTACTCCTTTCCTTCCACATCCGCAGCCCTGAAGCCAGGCGACCTCTTTCCCGGACGGGAAAGGTCCCATCTGTCACGCTTGGCAGCATATGAGGCGGTAAGTGTGGCGTCCTTCACATATGTATGATATAGATTTTCCATCTCTTCGATGCCGGAAACTCCGAAATTATCCACATACGCCGCAGCGATATGATGCATAATTATCTCCCTTACTTTCGAATCCGAGAATCTGTCTGCAGCAAATTTCATCTGGGCGACGGTCTTCGGATATACCGATGTCATATTCCTTCCTTCAGGATCAAGAACATGCATGGCCTCAGCCACAAAGGCACGGTATTCGTCTATGCATGCAAGACGCTGGTCTTCAACCACATATGACTCTATCACATCATAGTAGTCTTCGCCAGGCTGATATTCCATGTCGCCGGTCATTATCCTGTGTGCCATCGGATACATGATCAATGGCGCAGCATATGAATATCTTATCCTGTCAGCTTCGTTTTTCTCAAAGTCACCGACTGACGACAGTCCGTTGGCCTTCATAAGTTTGACAGCATCCGCTGCCTTTGCATCCAGACGGGTCTTGTATTCATCAAACGGCAGTGCATAATCCTGGTCTGGAAGGGCCACCAGTGAAACCGTATTCAGATATTTCACAGCCGGAGCCTTTTCTCCTTCAAATATATAAGTTCCCTTGATATCCTGCCCCCCGAATGACAATGACGCATCATCTCCCTTCTCCATATACAGAAGCAGGGACTCCTGACCATGGAAAAGCTTCAGATAGGCCATATCGTCACCTTTCAAAGTAAAGGTAGCGCGTCCTTCATCGTCAAGAGGCAGCACGTTTATATCGTTATGGCATACAACAACAACTTCTTCCGCCACCGGGGCATTTACCTTGATGTTCAGCACGGAGTCCTGCGGTGCCGATGAACAGCTGATACAAAATAGAACAGCTGACATGATGATTATAAAGTTCTTCATATCTTTAATATATTCTTTCCTTATATGTAATGTCCACAATTTCCGCAAAGCCTTCGAACTTCTGCGGCTCCACATTCCTGAAGTCTCCGTCCGACTCCCTGCCCTCATATACACGCAGCACACCTGATCCGTCCCTGTCGGAACCGACCAGAAGGTCGTAGCTCCTCTGCATGTTCTCCGCTTTCTGATACAAATTGAACTTCAGGCATGTGATCTTCTCCCCTGATAGAGAGAACTGCAGGTCTGCCTTTGCAGGAGATGCCGACAGGTCCACTCTGTAGACCTTGTCTCCCACCGCGTAATACATATAGTTCTTAAGCGAACTGAATGCATAGAGAGCACCCTCATGAAGGATATCCTGGCACTGTGACAGGTCTGCATGACTTCCCTTTCCGAGTACATATGTACAGTCCGCATACCTGAGCATATCACCGAGCTGCACACCGTAGAGATGGCAGTCCGCTCCGTCGCTGAGAAGGACATACGTCAGTCCCATCTTCGCATTGCCCGGGTCATAACGCGTGTTCTCCATATATACGAAGTCATAACCTTCCGGCCATGCGTCAAAGGCGTTTCCGAGCACTCCGGAGCCTGGGGCCATGCCTTCGGCTATCTGCCCCATCTCCTCCATAGACGTCAATGGATTCAACCCTCCGAGGTCATTGGTCGCGAGCAACGGGCAATATGCCACAAGACGCTTATTATCAATATCATATAGCATGTACACAGCTGCATACACCTGAGTCGCAAGCACATTAGCCCCGACATACGGCGCGACTGCGAAATCCTTGTTCACAGCGCTTCCGTACAGTCCGTCTATACCCATTATCTCGCAATAGTGCGCATTTGTGCCGCTCACCACGACCTTGCCGAATCCTGCCGACACTATCGAGTGCGGAACGAGCTTGTCCTGCACCGCCACCTCATATGCAAAGTCATACTCAGGCTTCCACTCGAAGGCATCCTTGCCGAGCCTTGTCGCGCCGTCGTCGGTCAGAAGATAATACGGAGAGGCTGCATCGGTCTTGTCTGACAGCCACTGGATCCTGCGCGGACCGTTCAACTGAGGCATGCCGTTTCCCTTCAGGACATCAGTCATCGTCTCGCCGGTCACTGCCGAGACCACATCCAGACGCGCGCGGCCTCCGTCCGAACACAGCACCATCCAGCCCTCCGACATGGAAGAGCTGACTGGCAGTTCAACACTCTGCTGCCAGTAGAGGCCTGTAGCGACCTCTGTCACAGTAAAATACAACGCATATGTGCCTGGAGCCAGAGTCACTTCGTAGTCAAGATTCTTCTCGGTCCCTATCACCACGGCCTCACCCATGACATTGCGGTCGAGCACCTTCCACTCGAAGGCATACTCCCCTTCCGGGAAGTCAGCTTCGCCGAGGTCCGGCGTGAGCTGAAGCCTCGAGAGAGTCAGGACGCTCTGGTCCTGGAGACCTGTTATCACAGGCTCCTTGAGGTCCACATAGTCATAGTTGCCCTCATCCTGGCTGCATGCAGTTACTGCTATGGTCAACGCCAATATGTATAATATCCTTCTCATCATCTGAATGTCAATGGTTCTCCGGTCCTTGGATCGAATGCATCCTCATCATATGCCTCCCCGGCATTCTTCTTTTCCACCTCTCCCTCAACATATGCAGTCATCTCCGCGCTGATATACAGAAGCTTGGCGAGGGTAATGACGCCAGAGTCGTTAAAATCCCCCGGATCGATGCCCAGCACCTTGCACACAAGCTCGAACTTCTGCTGGGTGAACTCCCCTACCAGGTTCTCATCCCATGCGGCTGGGGCCTTGGTGAACATGTCAGAGAAATATATCCTGTATTCGAGAGTCGACACCGTGTCCGCAACCTGTACGATATGATCCACGGGCAGGTCGAAATGCTCATTTGCATGAATCTGCAGGAGGATCATCTTCTTCTCGCTCTTGAGTGCCTCAGTTCTTTTCAGCGTGACGACATAATCGGTTGATGACGCGCCGGCAGGAAGGACGGCACTATCCGGAAGGAGATAATCCACACCTTCCTCCGCATTGTCGGAGGTTACGGTCATGCCTATCGGGCGGGCTTCGTCAGAGGCCCTGCCAAGAAGCTGGAC
>JAZQEN010000036.1:0-2504 GCA_045539015.1 Candidatus Cryptobacteroides sp. | reverse complement strand
GAGACGACCGGTGAGATGACCTCGCATAAGACAGGAACAGTGACCATCACAGCTACGACTTCACATGAGGATGCTGTCCCAAGCGGACAGTCCCAGAAGTCTGCAAAGTGTATGGTTACAGTCAAGACTCCTGTCGCTCCTATAGCCGTGGGTGATTACTATTACAGTGACGGAACCTGGTCGACTACCCGTAACACAAGCAAGACCGTCATTGGAGTAGTCTTTGCTACAGCAAATGCAGTGGCATCGGACCCTGCTTTGCGAAAGGATTATCCTAATTGTACCAACGGTCTGGTGGTCAGCACCAAGGAGTATACATCTGCATGTGCCTCTGGCCGAGGATGGAGCCTTGTTGATCTGGGAACCTGGTGCAGAAATAGTGGCTATACCTATTATAATGACACGTCGAATCCTTGCGGTTATTCCAATACGAAGGGATATATGGCTGCCAACGCGGCTTCAATCCAGTCATATGGATATACAATCAACTTTACATTGTTCAATTCGTCGTCACCTGTTGCACAGCATAGGGCGTCGGTAAGCGCTCCTTCGTCGGCCAGTGCGTGGTATGTTCCGTCATACAAGGAAATGCAGCTGCTTTATGAAAACAGAGAGGCTGTAAACAATGCGATCAACAGTGTCTCAGGTGATCCTCTGCATGTGGCCAGGGCTAATTATGACGACTATTATTATCAATACTGGTGCTCTACATTCGACTTGGACAATAAGATTGTGAATGCATTCAATATGACGAATGGAGGTTGGTACGGATCCAAGATTGAAACTACCGTACTCCCAGTCCGTGTAATCCTTGCATTCTAAATGGCTTCCCGATGAAAAGATATAGTACATTGATATTGTCTCTTGGGGTGATGCTGATCTCTTCCTGCCATCAGGAGGAGATCGGGGATGCCCCTCAGATGCGTGAAGTGTCCATAGTGGCTACGGCTTCGGACACAAAGACTGTCATGCAGCAGAATGCTGTCATGTGGGAAGACGGGGATGCCATTGATGTGGTTTTCGCAGGACCGTCTTCGTTCTCTGTGACAGAATTCACCACTGCGATAGAAGAGGGTACAGCTGCCTCAGCTAGATTTAGCGGAAGTCTTGCTCCGGAGGTCTCTCTGGCAGGAGGATTTGCTGAGCAAGGTTTTGCGGTCTATCCTAGTGGAACTGTCGGCCCTGACGGAGCCGTAAGGTTTGAACTCCCTGCCGAGCAGACTACAAGGGAAGATGGAACATTCCTTTCAGACATGAACCTGTCCTCTGCGTCTGTTTCTCTTGCTGAAATCGAGTCGGACGGAACTGCCGATGCAAGATTCATGAATGCATTCTCAGTCCTCAGGTTCAAGCTGTCTTCAGATGTGACAAGACTGACCTTGACCGGAACGTCTCCGCTTGCCGGAACTGCTCCTATGAAGCTACTTGCAGGTGGTGATGATTCGGACGGACGTCTGGTGATAGATGAAGAAGGGGAGTGGAATGATGCTGAGAGAAGCTTGAGTGTCAGCATCTTGCCTTCTGGCGGAGCATCCTGCTTCACTGAAGGTGTCGTGTATAATCTGCTCGTTCTGCCTGGTACGCATACATCTCTGACTCTTGATGTCGAGTATGCTTCCGAGGCGTTTGGAACATATGTCAAGTCTGTCGATAAGAGTTTCGTCTTCGAGCCTTCAAAGTTCTACACTCTTAATTTCAAATCGGATTCAGATGAGCTTGTAAGCGAGCTCGCCGGAAGGGTGGGGGCTGTCGAAGATGCCATTGCGGGGATTGGAGACGGTCTTGGAGATCTTGAGGATCAGGCTGAGAAGCTCCAGGATCTGCTCTCGCAGCTCCAGTCTGTTGTTCTGATGACCGAATATACTGATAATTCGGCCTATGCATCGTATGCTCGAGGTATGTATTCATTGTTGAAGAAGGATATACGTCTCGATTATGTGGTGCGTCCTTCGGAAGTGATGCAATCCATCCTCGATCTGTGTGCGGATGATGTTTCTTCGGTATTCAATGCGATTGTCAATCATAAGAACGGGTCATTCGGCACTCTTGGAGTAAAGGAAGCAGCCCTGAATGGAGATATCCTCACTGTAACAATGGATGCTTCCAATCTGCCGTCCTCATTCTATGACGGTACTACTGCTGCAGCTGTCGCTCTTGAGATTTCAGATGGAAATACCGAGATCCTTTCGGACTTTGCAAACCTTGTCCCTCGCGAGAGTGCTGTGCTGAATATTGTCAGGACAAGCTCTGTTCCGGTTTTGAGGGGTGCACGTCTGATGATGCCGTTTTCTTATGCGGCTTATGATATTGGAGCATGTAAGGTGACTTTCTCTGATGTTCAGGGATTCTCTTCAGCTCCAAGCGTCAGCCTCAACAGCGGATCAGGTTATATATTTGCTGATTTCGATGCGGCTTGCGATCCTTCTCAGATGAGCTTTACCGTGACTTTGTCATGCGGGGAAGAAGCCGATGTGCAGAATATTACTTTTGCGGATGGCGGCTCT
>JAZQEN010000035.1:0-4521 GCA_045539015.1 Candidatus Cryptobacteroides sp. | reverse complement strand
CAGACCGCCATCAGCACGGCCCTGTTCTTCTCTATATCGTCAAAAGCACCCGCCTGAATGAGAGACTCTATCGCTTTGCGGTTGAGCTCGCCCGCATCCACGGCGCTTATGAATTCGTAGAAATCATGCGTCTCAGGCACCTCATCCCTCGCGCGGATTATTGCATCGATGATGCCCGTTCCGACGTTCTTGACACTCAGAAGGCCGAATCTTATCTTCCCGTCAGCTGCAGTAAAGTTCCTGCCGCTCTTCATGACCGACGGAGGCAGCAGCTCGATGCCCATCTCCCTGCAGTTCCTGACGTAGTCAGCCGTGTGCTTGGCGTCTCCGGCCATGCTGCTCATCAGAGCCGCCATGAACTCGGTAGGATAGTGGCACTTGAGATAAGCCGTCTCGTATGAGAGTACAGCATAAGCAGCCGCGTGCGACTTGTTGAAGGCGTATGATGCAAAACTGACCATGTCTTCGAAGATAGTCTCCGCAGCCTGAGCAGGTACACCGTTCGCAACGCATCCCGCAATTGCAGCGCCGCTCTCGTCAGCCTTCTTGCCGTTGATGAAGTACTCCTTCTCCTCGAGCATGACACCCATCTTCTTTTTGCTCATCGCGCGGCGCACCAGATCCGAGCGCCCGAATGAGTAGCCGCCGAGGTCTCTTACTATCTGCATTACCTGCTCCTGGTAGATAAGGCAGCCATAAGTGACGTCGAGGATCGGCTTGAGATGAGGGTCAACGTATTTTATATTGTCCGGATGCTTCTTGTTCTCGATGTACTTCGGGATCGAATCCATCGGGCCCGGACGGTACAGAGCGATTCCCGCGACAATATCCTCGAAGCAGGTCGGCCTGAGGTTCTTCATGAAGTCCGTCATGCCGCCGCTCTCGAGCTGGAATACGCCCTTGGTGTTGCCGTCTGCTATCAGCTTATATACTTCAGGGTCGTCATAACCCATCTTCGCCCAGTCGATAGTGACACCGTGGTTCTCCTCGATCATGCGAAGAGCGTCCCTGATGACCGTAAGGTTGCGGAGTCCCAGGAAGTCCATCTTAAGAAGTCCGAGCTCCTCGATTGTCGTCATGTTGAACTGTGTCGAGATGCCCTTGTCCGAAGAGTAAAGCGGCACATATTCATCCAGCGGCAGCTTGGAGATGACTACGCCGGCAGCGTGCGTCGAAGCGTGGCGCGGCAGTCCTTCAAGAGCCATCGACAGGTCGAGCACCTGTTTCACAAGCGGCTCGTTCTCATATCTTCTTCTCAGCTCCGGATTAACCTCAAGCGCCTTTGCAATAGTGATGCCGAGCTCATTCGGGATGGCTTTGGCTATCTCATCACCCTCAGCGTATGATGCATCGAGAGCCCTCGCGACATCGCGGACAGCCGCTTTGGCCTTGAGAGTACCGAAAGTGATGATCTGCGACACCTTGTCCCTGCCGTACTTTCTGTTGACGTACTCGATGACCTCCTGCCTTCTCTCGATGCAGAAGTCGACGTCTATATCCGGCATGCTGACTCTCTCAGGATTGAGGAACCTCTCGAAAATCAGGTTGTATTTGATCGGGTCAATCTCCGTGATATCCAGGCTGTACGCAACTATGCTGCCCGCAGCCGAGCCTCTGCCCGGTCCGACGGCTATCTTGTGCGACTTGGCATAGTGGATGAAGTCCCACACGATGAGGAAGTACTCGACATACCCCATGTTCTCGATGACAGAAAGCTCCATCTCGAGGCGCTTACGGTATCCCGAATCAGGGTCCATGGCTGACTTGCCGTATCTGCCAACAAGCCCCTCATAGCAAAGCTTCCTGAGGTACTCATCGCAGGTCATGCCTTCAGGCGGCACGTACTCCGGCAGATGGTACTGGCCAAAAGTGAATTCGACGTTGCACCTCTCCGCTATCTCGTGCGTCCTCTCGACAGCATCCGGGATGTCCGCGAAGAGAGCCTTCATCTCGTCCTCGGACTTGATGTAGAATTCGTCGTTCTCGAACCTGATGCGGTTCTCGTCATTTATATTGGTCTGAGTCTGGATGCACATCAGGATGTCCTGGGCCGTTGCATCCTCGCGCCTTATGTAGTGTGCGTCGTTGGTCGCAACAAGAGGCACGCCTATATCCGCCGAAAGCCTCTTGAGTCCGGCGATAACAGTCTTATCCTCTTCGAGGTGGTGATCCTGGATCTCAAGGAAGAAATTGTTCTCGCCGAATATGTCGAGGAGCTCAAGTGCCTCGCGTTTTGCACCTTCATAATCCCTGTTCAGGAGCATCCTCTGAGTGTTGCCGGCCAGGCAGCCCGACAGGCAGATGAGGCCTTCGCTGTACTGCCTCAGGAGGTTCTTGTCGACCCTAGGTCTGAAGTAGAAACCGTCAACATAGCTCTTCGAGACGATCTTGACCAGGTTGCTGTAACCCTGCTGATTCTCGGCAAGCAGGATCAGGTGGCCCGAGTTGCGGTCCTTGCCTGCCTCCTTGTCGTACATGGTCCTCGCCGCCGTGTACACCTCGCAGCCGATGATCGGCTTGATGCCCGCCTTTTTGCAGGATTTATAGAAATCGACCACGCCGAACATGGCGCCATGATCAGTAATGGCGCACGAATCCATCCCCAACTCCTTCACGTATTCAGGCAGCTGGGATATCCTGCTCATGCCGTCGAGCAGGCTGTATTCAGTATGGACGTGTAAATGCGTAAACATAGTAAAATTATACCACCGCTATATCGCAATAGAAATAAAAAAGAAGAGGTTCCGCCTTCCCTTTTCCGGAAGTCGGAACCTCGTTTTCACTCGTATTGGATTAATACCACTTCTGTCCGCGCTCTTTCTTGAGCATTGCGATCTTCAGTCTCTTGACGCATTCTCTTACATCTTCTTCGGTGTAGTTGTTCTCACCTACTATGTTTGACTCGATGCCCTCAGGGTTCTTGTTGAAGTCGACTACGTTGGCGAGGAACGGGCTCTCTACTACGAAAGTGCCTGCTGTTCCGCTCCAGTTGAGGCCGGCTACAGGAATTCCTCTCTCACCGATCTCGTTGACGCAGTTGACATAGTCAACGTCCAGGTTGCCCCAGCCGTCTGTCTCTACGATAACGCCGTCAGGACGTGCGCACTCAGCAACTACTGCAGCAGTACGCGAGCATCTGATCTTCTCTTCGTTGCCCTCAGGAGAACCGAAAACGAGAACTCCCATCAGGTCGATTCCTTCGTCTTCTCCAAGTACCTCGATAAGAGGATCTCTGAAGTGATGAAGGCTTGTTTCCTTAGTCGAAGGACCTACTCCCATTTTTCTACCTCCTTAGTTCATCGCCTTGATAGCACCGTCTCTGAACTCGTTAGGAGTCAGCATGACAGGCATAGCGCCGTAATCGATAAGTGACTTTCCGCCTTCTACGCCGGATGGCTGGTTCGGGAAGATCCATGTGTCGAGCATCGCACCATGAGCGATCATCTCCTTGATAACGAGGACCTTCTTCTGTCCCGGTCTGATCCTGTCGTAGTATTCGTGTCTCTCAGTGCACTTGGTGCCCTCGAACTTCTTGAGCTGTGCCCTGAAAGTATTCATCCACTCCTCGACCATTCTGTATGCGTCGATGATAGCATATCTCTCCTGGCCCATTCCCTTCTTGAAGGTGATGTTGAAGGAGATGATGAAATCATCGTCAGCAGGTGTGCCGGCTCTGTTCAGGTGCAGCATCTCGCTGAGATTGCCGTCTGAAGAACCGAACTCGTGAGCCTGCTCTCCATCTACGTCCACGCCGGTAGGCATTACATATACGCCTGTGATGGTGTGGGTTATACCCTCTCCGCACTTTCCGAGAACCTTTACGGAAATAGGGATTATATCCATGATTGTGTTGGTGTGTCTGTCGTGGTCGCCCGGCTTGATGATCTCAACATCAATGTGGTCGATCACTTCACTGTACTTTTCGGCCAAAGCAGGAAGACAATCGTTGTTGATCGTCATCTTTCCGCCGGTCGTGATCTTGTTCTCGTCGCCCATCTCGACTTCTGTCATGTGGAACGCCTTGATAACAAGTCTTCTCAGTTCAATATCATTTGCAGCCATTGCTATTCTGACCTCTCCTTTTTAATGAGTTTCAATGATACTTAAGTTGTATTTTCCGCATATATCATATTTCAAAATGCGGACGTTTTCAATTGAGAAAGACATTTACAATGATCTTTCTCCTGGAAAAAATGGGGCTGATTGCTCAGCCCCATCTTCGATATCGTTAAATACCGATGTCCTTTTCAGTTGTGCTAGTTCAAGCGACTAGATAACTGCGTGATACTCGAAAGGCAGGGAAACGATCTTTCCCGGAGTCTCGATCTCTTCGAGGAGCTCGAGGGAAGCCTTTACGATAGCAGTCTGCATCTCAACATGGTGAGGTGCTCCAGCGTTAGCTCCCATAGGTACCATAGGAGCAGCAGCTCTCGGTGTACCAGCCTGTCTTACAACTGGTGGAAGTGCTGCGATAATAACTGTAGGGATACCTGCAGCCTCGATTGCTCTCTGCACGATTGT
>JAZQEN010000034.1:0-2974 GCA_045539015.1 Candidatus Cryptobacteroides sp. | reverse complement strand
AGAGGATTATTATGGAGGTGATATTTTGCGACCCAATCCTTGAATCCGTTGTCGTAAATGTCAGGAGAGATGAAATCTATCGACGGAGCGCCTGCATGCCATATGTCTATCAGATGTGCAAGCGGACCGGCAGACGGATACTCGCCCGGCATGCGGCCGCGGCTGTTCATCGCAGCGTTGACAAAGAGAGGGACATCATAAATTTCACGAGCGGACTGAGCCATCTTCCCTACATACCTGGCATAGAACCATGCCATGAATATTTCCTCGGTATAGACATCATCACCGAAGACTTCCGTCCATGTGCCCTTGATCCTGTTTCCATTTGCTGTCCATTTCTCTGACATATATGGATGCAAAGCATCCCCATGCTCTTGCAGATAAGACATAAGTTCCTCAGGCACAGGAGATTTAAAATATCTGTCAGCAATCTTCGAATGGTCACGCGCATCCTCCAGCATACCGATTTCATTCTCGATCTGGATCATGATCACTGTAGCATGATCACTGTCAACATCTGCTATATGCCCAAGCCAGGCCTTGAACGCTGCATTGTCCGCTTTGAATACATTCTCAGAAAAAGCGCTTGCAATCTCAAGTGGTTTGCCCTCTGCTGTATAGGCGCGCGGATACTTCTTATAATCCTGCTTGAACCACAGAGGAGCATAGCAGCTCATGGAGTTCTTCCATGCCCCGAACCACAGAAAAACAACCTTAAGATCGTTCTTGCGGGCTTCTTCCAGCACCTTGTCCGTGAGCGAAAAGTCAAACTGTCCCTGAACCGGTTCCATAAGATCCCAGTAAGCAGGAACAAGGACTGTATTCAGTCCCATCCTATGCAACTTAGCAAAGTTGACTTCAATATCCTCTGCACATGCAGCCGAGGAGTTTCCCAGTTCACCGCCCAGCACAATGAAAGGACTGCCGTCCACCATAAGCTGGACGGCATCCCCGTAAGTCCGAAGCGAGCTTTGCTGGGCGTCAAGCGACATCGCCGCAAGCATCAGCAACGCTGACAGAACTGTTTTCTTCATGTTGAGTTATTTAATATTCGCCCATCAGACCGTTGGCAAAACCGGCATAAGTATATTTGCGGTTATAGTTGAGATCCCACAGACCGACCGGCTCTCCGGCTCTCCAAAAACTGTTGTCAGGGCTGTCGAGCGGGCACCACTGAGTTATGCCATACTGCTGCTCCGGCGGCACGATCTCAAAATACTTCCTGACGATGAATTCATAGTAATCAGCCATTGACTTGTGCTGTCTTGCCGTCAGTTGAGCGGTCTTGAGAGTCTCACCAGCGTTGTTTACATACCCCATGTCAAGCTCAGAGATCTTTACAAGCTTGCCCGTATCTGCCATCAGCTGAAGCATCTTCACCACATGCTCCTTCTTCTTGGCCTGAGTTGTCGGGTTTTCATAGTAAGAAATATGCATCTGCGTGCCGATGCCGTCCACTTTCGTGACTCCGTCAGACTCCCAGATATCTATCCAATGGATAAGGCTCCTGAGCTTCTTGTTGTCATCCCAGTCTGATTCGAGGTTGTAGTCGTTGATGAAGAGCTTCATCGGCTTGGTTCCGCCAAACTGCTCATAATATTTGCGTGCATGTGCAATCGCGATGCGGACATAATCCTCAGAACCGAGATAGTCCTGCCAGTAGAAACAGTTCGCATCTCCCCACTGAGCGGACTGAAGGTCATAATATCCGTCACGGTCGTAATCAGAACCCGAAATGGCCTCATTGACGACATCCCATGCAGATACTTTTGTCGCAGTAACTTCCATCATTCCTGCAATCCATCTGCCCATTTCAGCGGTCAGGACCTGCTTCTTTTCTTCAGAAGTCAGAGATATTATCTCATAGCTTACATCCGGCTGGATGAATGCAAAATCATCGAGATAGATATCCCCGGCAAATGTTCCATAGCTGAAAACAAGCCTTGTGGCTCCTGCAGCATTGCACTTGCATGTGATCTCGACATCCTTCCAGTCCGTGCCGAACTGAACTTCAGGGAAGTCTCCCGCCGACTTATAGCCGTCAACTATCTGGAACCCTGCTCCCAGCTTTCCGCTGCCTGATCCCTTGATACGGAACTTCAGCTTATATTCCTCTCCGCTGATGAACGCACGTGAAAAATCATGGGCGAACTGCACCTCCCACTGCTGCATCACCGACGGATTCGTCGCCTTGAAGGCGCCGTCCGAAACGGTAAGGGCAGAACCGTTGCCCCAGCCGTTGAACGGATGTCTGCCATCATTGAAGTCAGCCTCAAGGAGCACGGCCTCGCCCGTTGACTCAGGAAGCTCGATCATCTTGTCCTGAATGAGACTGTTCAGGTAGGTGTTCTGCTGCTGAGAGTGCCATGCGAGGGTGTGACCGTACACGGTTATTCCTCTAGCATGGGCGGCGGCCAGGAAATTGCGTACTCCGGTGAAATCCATAGTTCCGTTGCTCTTGACTACAGAAGAATGCTTCATGGCATTGCCTGCAGTCATCTCGTCGAAATTCTGTCCGGCAAGATCATACTGCTTGGAATCGCCATCTATCGCAACTCCAAGGATGAATGACGGATATGCCTCACGGTCAACATATGACTTCAACGGTCCATAAATGCTCAAATCGGCATATGGATCTTCGGGCCTGGTACCAGGAGTAGTTCCGGGATCCGTTCCCGGTGTCACCGGCTTCTTGCCGCCTCCGGGCTGTTCCTCCGGCTCACATGACGTAAGCAAGAGAGATGCAGCCGCGAGGCAGGTCAGAAGAATGTTTCTTATTTTCATTGTCGTGCAGATATCGTGAAGACTATAGCATTGCCTTCACCTGATTGTATACATTCATGGCTGTGAAGCCGAGCTTCTCGTCAAGCACCTTATATGGAGCTGAGAAGCCGAAGCTCTCGAGTCCGAATACCTTGCCGTTGCAGCCCACAAGACCCTGAAGGTTTACAGGAAGGCCGGCTGTCAGACCGAA
>JAZQEN010000033.1:0-9326 GCA_045539015.1 Candidatus Cryptobacteroides sp. | reverse complement strand
CGAAGCAGGCGTAAAGACTCCGATAAAGGTGGAGTGGCAGCCTGACGGATGGGGGTCATACTGCGGTCTCCGTGTCTATGATGTCGTGGAGCCTGCACAGCAGGCTAAGCATCAGTGGTGGAGCGAGATGACAAAGCAGATGGACTGGTATTTCATAGCCGGTGAGGATATGGACGAGGTCATCAGCGGATACAGGACTCTGACTGGAAAGGCTCCGATCATGCCGAAATGGGCTATGGGATACTGGCAGAGCCGTGAGCGTTACAAGACATCGACCGAGATGATCGAGGCTCTCGAGGGCTTCCGTCAGAGGAATATTCCTATAGATAATATCGTGATGGACTGGAGCCACTGGAGAGAGGACGACTGGGGTGGACACGAGTTCGATCCTGAACGTTTCCCTGATCCTAAGGCTATGGTTGACTCGATCCACGACCTGAACGGCCGCATGATGATTTCAGTTTGGCCTAAGTTCTATGTCGAGACCGAGCATTACAAGGAGTTCGATGAAAAGGGCTGGATGTATACAAAGGCATACGAAGACGGAGTCCGCGACTGGATCGGCAAGGGATATCTCTATGGCTTCTATGATGCTTATGCTCCGGAGGCACGTGAACTCTTCTGGAACCAGATGTATGAGCATTATTATCCTCTCGGCATCGATGCATGGTGGATGGATGCTTCTGAGCCGAACATCCGCGACTGCACAAACATGGAATATCGCAAGGCCCTCTGCGGCCCGACAGCCCTCGGATCGTCGACCGAGTTCTTCAATGCATATGCGCTTGTGAATGCTGATGCAATCTATAACGGACAGAGGGGAGTAGACCCTGACAAGCGCGTGTTCCTGCTCACCAGAAGCGGTTTCGCAGGCCTTCAGAGATTTTCAACAGCAACATGGAGCGGTGACATCGCGACACGCTGGGAGGACATGAAGGCCCAGATTTCAGCCGGCCTTAACTTCGCTGTCAGCGGCATTCCATACTGGACAATGGACATCGGAGGTTTCTGCGTGGAGAACCGTTATGTTGCAGCGCAGCAGGTATGGGAGAGGACTGGACAGGAGAACGCTGACTACAAGGAGTGGCGTGTGCTCAACACCCGCTGGTTCCAGTTCGGAGCCTTCTGCCCGCTCTATCGTGCGCACGGCCAGTTCCCGTTCCGCGAGCCATGGGAGATCGCTCCGGAGGGACATCCGGCATACGAGTCCATAGTATATTACTCGAAGCTCCGCTATCGCCTGATGCCTTATATCTACTCTCTTGCAGGTATGACATACTTCAAGGACTATACGATCATGCGTCCGCTTGTGATGGACTTCATGGCTGATGCCAATGTATTGAATATCAGTGATACGTATATGTTCGGTCCGGCATTCATGGCCGCTCCTGTATACGAATACGGCGCCCGCACACGTGAGGTCTATTTCCCTGAATGCGAAGGATGGTATGACTATTATGACAATGAGTTCATAGCTGGCGGCCAGACAAAGACAGTGGACGCTCCATACGGCAGAATGCCTCTCTATGTCCGTGCTGGCTCGGTACTTCCTGTCGGTCCTGACATGCAGTGGTCAGATGAGAAACCGGCTGAGGTGATCGATCTATATGTTTATCAGGGAGCTGACGGCTCGTTCACTCTTTATGAGGACGAGAACGTGAACTATAACTACGAGAAAGGCTCCTATGCCATGATCGATTTCAGTTATGATGATGAAACCAAGACCCTGACCATAGGAGCCCGTAAGGGTGAATTCCCTGGAATGCTTGAAGAGCGGATCTTCAATGTCATCCCTGTTTCAAAGAACGGAAAGGGTAACGCCAGGTCTGTGAAATATACTGGTCAGCCCGTTGAGGTTACCCTTTAACGACAATCATTTCACCACCTAGTTGTGGTGCTTCATGTTGAGTTTAATTTTCTTCAGTTCTTCGAGAGGTCTCTCAGGCTGTTCTACATAATCCGGAACAGGCATTCCTGAGAACTCTCCGAAGTACAGGATGCATGCGTCGCGCCACCAGCGCGCATCGCTTTCCTGAATTTCAAGCTTTGCCTTGACTGCTTCCCAACGTGCCTGGTCAACATACAGTCTGGCCTCTTCCCAAACCGCCTGGTACTCCCTGACTTTCTTGATGCCTCTGTCATAGCGTACACACATTTCGTCCCAGAATGTCCTTCCTGTAGACATCTTGTGGTTCCAAGGAATATGGTGGAACCAAAGAAGAAGCTCTTCCGGACATGTCTCGATGTTGTTGTACATGGAAGCGAGCGGCTCATGGTACTGATCGACATTTCCGCTGCCGGAACGTGTTCTGTCGAATCCGATTCCTTCGGTGCTTGCCTGATGGTAGTATTTAGGAAGCCAGTCGAGTCTTGCTCCTTGAGGTTCGTACCATGGCTCCGGACCGTAATGATGCTCGCCAGCAAAGATATGATGCAGTCCGAGAGGCATCATGTAGTCAACGGCGGTTTCCCTGGATGTCATCATTACCTGTACCATAGGATCAACAAATTCCGGCTCGCTTGCGAATGTCTGCTGGAGCCATTCTCTGGCGATTTCCTCAGAAGACAGTTCTGCATTCCATGCGAGGCGACCGAAAGCATACCATGATGACTGTGCGAAATCATGACCGCACCAGTTTTCGTCACGGCCGATATTGGCTACTCCGGCAATTGCTGTGGTGCTGTATGCCTCGGGGTAGATCTTTCCCGAAGTGACATCTGCAACGGTGCAGTCAGGACCCTCGCAATATGTGTCGCTGTCAAGACACTCTTCAAACTGAGTAGAAAGATATACCAGATGGTTGGATCCTCCCATATATTCCTGGGTGATCTGGAACTCCACCATCATGGCTGTCTTGGACATAGCTCCGAAAAGCGGACTGAAAGGCTCGCGAGGCTGGAAGTCAACAGGACCGTTCTTGATCTGCACGATCACGTTATCCCTGAATTTTCCGTCAAGCGGCACGAACTCGTCATATGCCTGATTTGCCCTGTCGGGACTGTTCGGTGCATATACGAAAGCCCTCCACATCACTATTCCGTCATATGGCGCGAGTGCATCTGCAAGCATGTTTGCTCCATCAGCGTGTGTGCGTCCGAAGTCCTGCGGTCCCGGCAGACCTTCGGAATTGGCCTTTACCAGAAAACCTCCGAAATCCGGAATGAGACCGTAGATTTCTTCTGCCTTCGATGCCCACCACTGCTGTACAGCAGGGTCCAGCGGGTCTGAAGTCGCCAGCCCGCCAAGCGCAGCCGGAGATGAGAAGTTTACAGAAAGGTATACGCGCACTCCATAAGGCCTCATGATGTCTGCAATCTCTGCCACTCTTTCGAGATAGTCGCGGCGCAGCATTTCGGGTGGGGCGTTTACATTGTTGAGCACGCTTCCATTGATTCCTATCGAAGCATTCAACTGGGCATACTGCCGGATCCTTTCTTCCGGTACAGGCTCGCCCCAGTGCCATATCGACCATCCTGCATAGCCTCTTTCAATGGTGTTGTTGAGGTTGTCCCAATGGTTGAGGATGCGGCGCTCGAACGTCGGTTCTTCGCATATGTCCATAGTACCATCTGCCTTTCCTGTCCTCTCCATCCTTTGAAGAGCATATTTTCCGTACATCGCACCTGTTTCAGTTCTGGCCATGATTGTCCTTCCTTCCGGCAGGTCCTTGATCATGAATCCATCATTATGCAGGTCCAAGGTGCTGTCTATCACGACTTTGGCCTGAACTTCCGCTGTCGGATCGTCCAGCCATAAAAGCGTTCCATCCTCCGGTGCAGGCTTTGTGCAGCTGAGGATGGAAAGTGAAATGATGCTGAGGAAAGTAATTCTATTCATCGAGTCCTTCAATTGTCTGGATGGTACCGTCCTCATTATACTTGAGCTCACATACCTTGAGGCTGCGGAGCCAAGTCTTTCCGCCTGAAGGGACGCTGTCGTGGTGGAAGAGCCACCATTTGCCGCCGAACTCTACGATAGAGTGGTGGGTGGTCCATCCTACGACCGGAGTAAGGATCACTCCCTTGTATGTGAAAGGACCGTACGGATTGTCACCGATTGCATAGCAGAGGTAGTGGGTGTCGCCGGTAGAGTAAGTGAAATAATATTTTCCGTTGTACTTGTGCATCCATGATGCCTCGAAGAAACGGTATGGGTTGTCTGCTGTCAGAGGCTTGCCTTCCTCGTCTACGATCACTACAGGCTTAGGTTCTTCTGCGAACTCGAGCATGTCTTCGCTCAGGCGTACAACGCGTGCAGGAATCGAAACCTCCTTGCCCTCAGGAAGATATGCGCTCTCAAGAGCCTTGTTGTCCTTGTATCTCTGCATCTGTCCTCCCCAGAGACCTCCGAAGTACATATAGTACTTTCCGTCTTCCTCCAAGATGGCAGGGTCGATGCTGTAGCTGCCCTTGATAGGGTCAGGCTGAGGTACGAAAGGTCCTGTAGGAGAGTCGCTTATGGCAACGCCGATGCGGAAGATGTCGTTCTTGTCCTTAAGAGGAAAGTACATATAGTATTTACCATCCTTGCGTGCTACCTCGCAGTCCCAGAGCTGACGTCCTGCCCATGGAATGTCTGCAACTTCCAGGACCATTCCGTGGTCTACGACTTCTGAGGTCATAGGGTCGTTGCCGTTGAGGCTGAATACATGGTAGTCCTTCATGTTGAAGTGGTCACCATTGTCGTTCTCAGCTATTCCTGACTCCCAGTCATGCGAAGGGTAGATGTATAATTTTCCGTCCCATACGTGAACAGAAGGGTCTGCCATATAGTCGGCAGGAACGAGATATCTCTTAGGTGTCTTCATATCGGTTGTTATTTAGTGTATTCGTTAAGGAATGGCTTTGGTTCGAGGTTGCGGTCGAACAGGAGAGGGTAGTCCGTACGTCCCGGTATAGGCCATCCGTTCTTCCATGAATCCTGGTCGCTCACACCCCATGCTGTCACTCTTGTGATCTTGTCTTCGTGCTTGAGGAAGAGGTCCATGAAACTCTTCATCCTCTCGTTCCATTTTGCAGCGACCTCTTCAGGAAGACCGTCTGCATAAGGGTTGAGTGAAGCTCTGTATTCCTCTACGTCAGCTACGTTCGCTCCCATGTTGACTGTAGGAAGGGCCGACATGTCCCACTCTGTGATCATGACCTTAACTCCTGTGCCTGCAAATGCGAGAAGACTTGTTTCAAATTCTTCGACAGTAGGGTAGTCCATTCCCATATGTCCCTGCATTCCGATAGCGTCTATACGAAGTCCTCTTACCTGAAGCTGCTGGATAAGCTTTACGTATGCATCTCTTCTGCCGGGAACATTCATTCCGTAATCGTTCAGATATAGTTCTGCATCAGGGTCAGCTGCATGCGCACACTCGAAAGCCCATGGAATGAACTCTTCGCCGAGGATTTCATAGAAAGGACTCTTTCTGTATGAACCGTCCTCCACGATTGCCTCGTTGACAACATCGTAACCATGTATGCGGCCCTTGTAGCGGGTCATGATGGTAGTGATGTGGTCTTTCATACGCTGCTTGAGCACTTCCGCACTTACATAATTTCCGTTCTCGTCATATGGAAACCATGCTGAAAGCTGTGAGTGCCATATCAGGCAATGGCCTATGATGAACATGTCGTTCTCTTCTCCGAATTCGACGAATTTGTCTGCAAGCTCGAAGTTCCATACATCCTCTTCAGGATGGATTTCCATGCTCTTCATGCAGTTTTCTGCTACGATAGAGTTGAAGTGTTTCTTGACAACTTCCACTCCTTCCTTGTCCAGACCACGGATTTCAGCTTCATTAAGCGCAGTTCCGATATAGAACTTGCCTTCGAATGCATCTTTTACGCCTTTTGGCTCATCTGTCTTTGATGAGCAGCTGACTGCAGCCAGTATTACGGCTGCGCTGATAAGAAAGTTTTTCATAGTTATTCGTTTTTAGCTCTTTGTTCAATTTCCATATTTATCTTGTCGATAACGTCATCTTCAAGTTCGTACTTTGAGATGATCCACATAGCGACCAGAAGCAGGATGGCTGGGATTACGCATACCAGCCAACGGATTCCCTCCTGTGCCAGAGGTGTCTGAAGCTCAAGGTCATTCATGAAATATGCTCCTGCGGCGTTACCTACGGACATCATTGCAAAGGCAGTGATGAAGAATAACGCAATCACGCGCAAAGGTCTGTTTCGGAAGAATTCTGTCCAGAGATCGCTGACCTTCACATCCTTGGTATCCTTTTCGTCCATGACGACACGCTCCTTGGTCTGAGAGAAACAGAAAATAAGAAGTGCAAGACCGACCAATGCGAAAATAAGCATAGCATAGAACCATGCGTTTGCATCTGTAGGGAGGGTGCTTGACTGTGCTGCTGCCTTGTATCCGGTCCATGCGAGCACGAGACCAGGTACGACACCACCAAGGGCCATGCCTGCCTTGAAGAATATTCCTGTAAGTGCATTTACAATACCGGAAATACGCCTTCCGGTCTTATATTCACCATATGATATCACTTCAGGCACCAGCGCCCACATATATCCTGTCGCAACAATTACTCCGGTAGATTTGATGAATTGGGCAATGTAAATCAGTACGATGTTTTCCTTTACGGTACCCATTCGGCTTATGATATACAGCATCGCCATTCCTGCTATTGCAACGGAAAGGAAGATGTAGAACATGTTTTTCTTTCCGACTTTACGCTTGATTGCCGGTACAAGAGGCATGAAAATGAATGAAGGGAGTGAACCAAGTCCCATGAACAGAGCCATTTCAATGGTATCCTTAGGGACTGATCCCACAGCAAGAACCGCTACCAGACATGGAATACCTGCAGATACGGCGAGACCTCCAATATTTGCCATGAACATGCGGGTCGATGTCAGCACGGTGATCTCATTGGTGTCTCGTGTGAGTGATGAGTTCAATGCTCCATATGGTACATTGATCAATGTATAGAGCATGGACATGCCTACATAGGTTACATATGCATAGATAAGTGAACCCGAAAAGCCGTTCCAGAAGCATAGTATCGCGAGGCCGGTCAGAGGAATGCCGCCTAGTACAAGATACGAACGGTACTTGCCCCATCTAGGGTTGTGCTTGTCGACAAATGTTCCTACCAGAGGGTCCCAGATCACATCGATTATACGGACTACAAGAAACATGACAGCGGCAGCTGCCGGATCAAGTCCGAAGATATCGGTGTAGAAGAACAGCAGATACATGCTGACTGTCTGGTAAATGAGATTCTGTGCGAGGTCTCCTGATCCGAATCCGATTCTCTGGAGCCATGACAGTTTGTAGAAGCCTTTTGCTTCGTTGTTTGATTGTGACATATGGTTGTTAGTTTAGTTTATATCTTTCAATGCTCTCTTTGCAACTCTCTTTCCAAGGGTCTTCTTGTCCAGAGGATGGATGTCATTCCATTCGCCAAGATCGCTGTTCTTTATCAATGTGGTTCCTGTATTCATTTTGGCAGCCTTGGCCTGCTCTTCCCTCATCTCCTGCCATGCCTTTCTGCCGGCTTTGTCATCTTTATGAAGGAAATCCGCCAGCTCGATGATGTAGAACGGAAGAGTCGCGTCGTCCAGAGTCTCTCTCCAGTCTGCGATCATGCCGGTCAGCAGATCTGCATATTCATTCCTTCTGTCAACGTTTGATTCGCCCTGATACCAGAGCACAGCCTGGAACCTGAGGTTTCTCAGCGGAGAAATCATCGCATTGTACAGGCATACAGGCTTGTAGCAGAAGAACATCATTGAAGGTGCCTGAGGCATAGGGGCGCCGAGATGATATTTCCATTTGCCTTCAAGCTTGATCTCCTTCTTACCGCAGATTATCCTGTACGGTTTTTCCTGCACGAAGCTTGGCTGACCGCCGTTGCTTATTATTCTGACAGTGACATTGTTTTCCCCCTCCTTCAGCAGTCCTGCAGGAATGTTGTAGATACGGGGAGGATACTGATATCCGGTAGTCCCGACAAACTGACCGTTGACATAGACTGAGTCCGAATCAACTATGCATCCAAGTCTGAGAATGGCCTCCTGACCAGCTATCTTTTCGTTTACCTTGAATGATTTTCTGAGCCAATGTGAACCCCCGGTCGGGTTGAGACCGTCGTTTCCCCAGTCCGTGGAGAACATGTCCACGCTCTGCCAGTCCTTGTCATCAAAGGCAGGGTCGTACCACTTTACTTCACCGCTGTATCCGGGATCTCCATCGTATAATGAGGTATTCCATCGATGGAACGCCTGCCCTTCAAGTTCCTTGATCAGCTTGCAGTATTCCTGATCCTCGTATATCCTTTTTTCGTTGAGATGCTTAGGGAACTGTGTGATTGCCTTTTCGCTCATCCATGCCTCGACCGGAGTTCCGCCCCAACTGGCGTTGACAATACCTACAGGGACGCCTGTGGATTCATATAACTCCTTGGCAAAGAAATAGGCCAGTGCAGAGAATTCCATTACATTTTCCTGAGTGCATGGCTTCCATGCGGATGCGGGCGTGTCCTCCATTTCGGTGTTGAAATCGAAAACTTTAGGGACTATGTAATGCCTGATATTGATGTTTTCGTATCCTGCAACCTCCTCTGCAAACATATCCAGAACTCTTCTGACAGGAAGCTCCATGTTTGACTGACCTGAGCATAGAAATACATCTCCGACCAGGATGTCTTTCAGTTCGACGTCTCCTACGGTCATTGTATACGGCCCTCCTGCCTCTGCAGCAGGCAAGATGATTTCCCATTTTCCGTTTTCATCGGCAGCGACAGGATAGCATGCATCCTGCCAACATAATCCAAATCTCTCGTGGCTGTCTGCCCAGCCCCATATACATATAGGTTCGTTCCGCTGGATCACCATTCCGTCGCACAGGATGGAAGGCAGGCGGACAGCCCCTGCTGCCTGAATGCATAGAAGTGCCAGCAATGATATGATTGCAAATTTTTTCATACTACAAAGTTATAAATTATTATGTTTCTTCCTAATCGGGTTATGTTTCATGTTTTATGGCATTTTGTTACATTAACTTTTCTGACTATTCTTCGTGTCGTTTAATTGTTTATATTAGCGGAGAAATTATTATATTCGCAAGATTTTAGAAATTGATAACACTCTATATTATGAATGACACTAAGGTTATGAATCTTGCTGCCGACAATATCAGAATTCTGGCAGCTTCCATGGTTGAAAAGGCTAAATCAGGTCACCCGGGCGGAGCGATGGGTGGAGCGGATTTCATCAATGTCCTGTATTCGGAGTATCTTCAGTACGATCCGGAAAACCCTAAGTGGGAGGGACGCGACCGCTTCTTCCTCGATCCGGGACACATGGCA
>JAZQEN010000032.1:0-7969 GCA_045539015.1 Candidatus Cryptobacteroides sp. | reverse complement strand
AAGTCCTCAGAGGAACTTGTGCCGATAGTCGACAGATGGTACAGGAACTATCATGATGACGGGCTCGGCGTCATAGCGACCAGTTCGAAACTGAATCTCTCAGTCATGACGGAGAAGTATAAGTTGGAATGTCTGATTGCTAGTTTCATCACATTCCTGGATTCTCATACTTCACCGGTTGTCCTGCTTGCAGATCAGACCGGCCGCGTTCTGCTTGACCCTTCAAAATGCGGCGTGGATGAAATCTCGCGCTTCCTTGAGGATAAATACGGTCCGATGGAGCCCGAGCAGGAGCCGGAACCTGAACCCGTTCCTGAGCCCGAGCCGGAACCGGAGGTCGAGGACGGCCTGGTGACGGTGCTGCAGTCAGCCTCGGAGGGCAACGGCATAGATGTGGTCTTGATGGGAGACGGTTATACAGCGAGGGAAATTTACGACGGCAAGTATGCCTCTGCAATGAATGAGGCTGTGGAATATTTCTTTGATATCGAGCCATACAGCTCATACAGACATCTGTTCAATGTATATATGGTAAACGTCATATCAAAGAACGGCAATGCATTGGGGACTGCGTATGGTGAAGGAAATTCCATCACTGGAGATGATGCCCTGTGTTTCGACTATGCCGGCCATGCGCTTGATGCGCAGCGACTGAAGAATGCACTCGTGATCGTCATTCTGGATTCTGACAAGTTCGGCGGGTCGACTTATATGTACCCTCCGCAGGATGGCGACTGGGGCAATGGCCGTGCAGTGGCATATATACCTAAGATGCCGATGAAGATCGATTTCCGCGGCCTTGTGCAGCACGAAGCCGGCGGACACGGCTTCGCCAAGCTGGCTGACGAATATGTCAGCACTTCGGAGGTGACCATCACTCTGGATGAGATCGCAAACATATGTGCATATGCGGAATATGGATGGTGGAAGAATGTGGACTTCACCTCTGATCCGGAGAAGGTGAAATGGGCACATATACTCTCGGATGAGAGATATGCTGACGAGCCGGAAGGTGTATATGAGGGGGCGAGGAACTGCTCTCGTGGTATCTGGCGTCCGACTTATGACAGCATAATGATGGACAACAAAGGATCATTCAATGCACCTTCACGCGAGGCCATATGGTACAGGATCCATAAGCTGGCCTATGGATCCGACTGGCAATACGACTTCGAGGATTTTGCAAAGTATGATGCGGTCAACCGCCTTTCTGAAGACTACTAGATATAATCCTCATTGATCCTCTTGCAGAGCAGGGTTGCTGATGTCACTCCTGTAACCTCCACAATGCAGTAGTCTCCTGGTTTTTCTCCTCTTGATGGGAAAACGCACATCTTGTTGTTGCTTGCCCTTCCGCAAAGTTCCTGAGGGTTTTTCTTTGACGGGCCTTCTACCAGGACCTTGACTCTCTTTCCGATTTCCTTCTGATTGCTCTTGAGGCTCATGCGTCCCTGCAGCTCGATGATTTCGTTCAGGCGCTTGGTCTTGAGTTCGTATGGAATGTCATCAGGGTATTTTCTTGAAGCGAGTGTTCCAGGACGCTCGGAGTATGCAAACATGAATGCGGAGTCAAATACGACCTCTTCCATGAGTGTGAGAGTGTCCTTATGATCCTGCTCTGTCTCGCCGCAGAATCCGGCTATGACGTCAGTCGTGATGCCGCAGTCAGGTATCACGCTGCGGATCTTGCAGACTCTCTCAAGATACCATTCCCGATCGTACTTCCTTCTCATCTTCTCCAGCATTATGCTGCTGCCTGACTGGACAGGGAGGTGGATGTGCTTGCAGATGTTTTCGTACATGGCCATGGTATAGATCACCTCGTCACTGATGTCCTTAGGATGTGATGTGGAGAATCTTACACGAAGATCAGGGCTGATCTTTGCCACCATCTCAAGCAGCTGGGCGAAATTGGTGTTCCTTGCGCTGACTTCCGGATCCTTCCAGAAATATGAATCCACGTTCTGTCCAAGCAGCGTAACTTCCTTATAACCAGCCTCCCAGAGCTGCTCGGCTTCTCTTACGATCGTGTGAGGGTCGCGGCTGCGTTCCGCTCCGCGGGTATATGGAACCACGCAGTATGAACATACATTGTTGCAACCTCTCATGATGGAAATGAATGCAGAAACCCCGTTCTTGTCCATGCGTACAGGAGAAATGTCTGCGTAGGTCTCTTCGTGAGACAGGAGGACGTTCATCTGTGGCTTGCCGGGAGCGATGTCGTTGAGCAGTTTAGGAAGGGACCTGTATGCGTCCGGACCTGCTACCAGGTCCACCTTGGTCAGAAGCTGGTCCTTCAGACGCTCTGCCATGCAGCCAAGTATTCCGATGATCACATCCGGACGTGCCTTCTTCTGCAGTCTGAACTGGTCGATGCGCCCCCAGATCCTCTGCTCGGCATTGTCTCTGATGGAGCATGTGTTGGCAAATATGACATCCGCCTCCTCGATGTTTTCAGTCAGAACATATCCTTCGTCAGTCAGAATTGAAAGTACGACTTCACTGTCATTCACATTCATCTGACAACCATAAGTTTCTATATATACTTTTCTGCTCATTTTCATCCATGTTTTCGATAGCCCCGCAAAGATAGGATTTTTAAACGAATATCGTTATCTTTGCGATATTGTAAATCCTATATTTATATATAAAGAATGAAAAGAATCGGTCTTATAATACTTGTTGCGGCACTTGCCTGCCTGACTTCCTGCAACAAGGTCAGGGATATCAAGGTGAACTCTGCTGAGGTTGAGGCGTTGAGTCCGTATGGCAAGAGAGGAGCGTTTGCCGGGCTTGCCGTGGAGATAGACAATCCTACGATCCAGATAAAATTGTCAGAAATGGAGGCGGTCGTGAAGTGTTCTGGCAAGGTTCTTGGTAAGGTGACCGTCGATCCGTTCACACTTAAGCCAAGGACAGTCGAAACTTATCATCTCAAGACAACCATGTCGCTGGATGAGTCGCTGACGCTTTTCGATCTGGCAGTGTTCCTGGACAAGGATGTTCTGGATAAATGTACGGTAGATATCACTGCTAAAGGAAAGATCAAGGGCGGATTGTCCAAGACCATAACAAGAAAGGATATACCTCTGAAAAAACTGATTGAAAAATATGCAGACAAAAAGAAATAAGATAGCCGTTCTTTTCGTAGCGCTCACTTCGCTGCTGTTCTCTTTTGCGGCGTCGGCTCAGGAATACCAGTTTGTAGATTCTCTGGTTTATGTGCCTGTTGCTTCTGTCGATTCGACAATGATGAGTGTGGATGTGTTTGATGTCGATGTGCATCAGTCTGAAAGCATCAGACAGTCAATGAGAAACCATATCAGTTCCAATCCTTCGAGACATATTGCCGGATATAGGGTGCGTATCTTCTTCGATAACAAGCAGACAGCCAGAACAGAATCAGAGGCTACCTTGAAAAAGTTCGTGAGCCTTTTCCGTGATATTCCTGCATACAGGACCTATACCAACCCATATTTCAAGATCACTGTGGGGGACTGCAGGACCAAGTCGGAGGCCATGGCTCTTCTGAACCGTATAAAGAAATCATTCCCAAGCGCATTCGTGGTGAAGGAGAATATCTCCTATCCTCCTATAGATAAGAATCATGTGTATGACGTGGATACGGTCAAGGTGTTGAAACTGGTGCCGTCAGACGTTCAATAGTAAATAAGTAATAGTAGTGTTGTCATGTTGAAGCAAGGTCTAGAACTCAAGCAGACCCAGAAACTTTCTCCTCTTCAGATCCAGACGATAAAGCTCATAGAGCTGCCTATCCAGGAACTGGAGCAGAGGATCAGAAAGGAGCTGGAAGAGAATCCTGTGCTGGACGAGGATCTCCCTAAGGAAAAGGATGAGGACGAGGCTCCTAGAGAAGTCTCGCTGTCTGAATATAAGGAGGATGATTCCATTCCGAGCTACCGTCTGAGAGCTGACAACTACTCCAAGGACGAACGTCCGCAGTACAATACATTCTCTGTAAAGGAAAGCTTTACCCAGAGCCTTCAGGAGCAGCTCGGATACAGGAACCTCACAGAACACCAGTATGCGGTCGCTTCCTTTATCATAGGAAGCCTGGATGATGACGGGTACCTGCGCAGAAGCATTGACAGTGTCGTGGATGATATCTCTTTCAGGGCAAATATTGAAACTGATGAGGATGAGGTGCTGGAAATGCTGAAGGTTGTTCAGGAGTTTGAGCCCTCCGGTGTCGGTGCCAGGGATCTGCGTGAATGTCTTCTGCTTCAGATAAAGCATTGCAAGAAGACGCCTGAGGTCGAGAATGCAACCAAGATACTCAAGAATTATTTCCATGAGTTCACGAGCAAGCACTTCCAGAAGATCATGACCCGCATGAACCTTACCGAGACCCAGTTGAAGGCGGCGATGGCCAAGATTCTGAAGCTAAACCCTTCACCAGGAGGACAGATAGATGACTCATATACAGATCAGGCACAGCAGATAGTACCTGACTTCCTTCTCGAATATATAGATGGAGAGCTCAAGCTTTCAATGCCTCGATTCTCGGTGCCGGAACTTAGGGTAAACCGCAAATATGCTGATATCCTCATCGAGGCGGCCAATTCTTCGGAGCGTGAAAAGAAGGAAGCAGCTGCATTCGTTAAGAAGAAGCTCGATTCGGCAAAATGGTTTGTGGAGGCGATCAAGCAGCGTCATAATACCCTTTCCAGCACGATGCAGGCTATCGTCGATTACCAGCACGAGTACTTTATCGATGGCGACGAGACCCATCTTAAGCCGATGGTGCTGAAGGATATAGCGGAGAAGACAGGATTTGATATCTCGACAATTTCACGCGTTGTCAACAGCAAGTATATCGAGACACACTTCGGAATATACTCACTCAAGTATTTCTTCTCTGAGGGACTGGAGAATCAGGACGGAGAGGAAGTCTCTACTAGAGAGTTGAAGAAGGCTCTCCTGGAATGTGTGGAGACAGAGAACAAGCATAAGCCGTTGACTGACGATGAACTTGTGGTCAAGATGACGGAGAAGGGCTATAAGGTAGCGCGCAGGACCATAGCGAAGTATCGCGATCAGCTGGGAATACCTAAGGCCAGACTCAGAAAAGAACTCTGATTTGTTTAAAAAAAAGAAAAAGTTTTAAAAAAAAGAAAAATCTGCACCGCCTTCGCCACATTTTGTTGCGGAGGCGGTGCTGTGTCCATACATTTGTGGCAAAAACGGTATGAGGATGTTGGATTTATGTGAGGATGAGAGACCTCGTGAAAAGATGTGGAGAAATGGTGCTCAGGCATTAAGTCTGACGGAGCTGCTGGCTATCCTGCTGCGGACCGGAACGGGGAAGCAGAATGTGGTTGATGTTGCGCGGGAGCTTTTGCGCAAGGCGGACGGGAGATTGGGAAGTATAGCGGAGATGCCGCTGGAGGTGCTTTGTGAGGTTGAAGGGATAGGGCCGAGCAAGGCTGTTGCGATAGCGGCAGCCTTTGAGTTGGGACGCAGGATTGCGGCGGAAGCCGGCCCCTCAGCTGCGCAGCAGATGGATTCTCCTGCTAAGGTCTACAAGGTGATGCTGCCTCATATGCGCAATCTCGATCATGAGGAATGCTGGGTTCTGTTTCTTAATAAAGGGAATAGGCTGATATCAAAAGAAATACTGAGTTCAGGAGGAATGGATGCGACCCTTATCGACAAGAGGGTGGTTGTCCGCAGAGCGCTGGAAAGGAAGGCAGCATCAATAATCCTGGTACATAACCATCCCTCCGGAAATGCCATGCCAAGTACTGAAGATATCAATCAGACCCGTGAGTTGGGACGGGCACTGTCTACATGCGGCCTGCAGCTATTGGATCATGTTGTTTTCTCCCATCGGAGTTACTACAGTTTTGCGGATGAACAGTTGGTAACTGAAAAATTTTGACATGGGAAAAAATAAGGATATATTTGTGGGCACTAATCAAAAAATCAGTCAAATGAAAGTCATCAATCTTGGGGCGACCAATTCGATCCTGAACAAGTTCGTTGCGCAGATGCGTGACAAGGATGTCCAGAAGGACAGCATGCGTTTCCGCAGAAACCTTGAAAGACTCGGCGAAATCTTCGCATATGAAATCAGCAAGCTGATGGACAACTCACCAAAGGATGTTGTTACTCCTCTCGGTATTGCAAGTATCCCTACATACGATGAGAAGGTGGTGGTGGCAACCATCCTCAGAGCAGGCCTTCCTCTCCACCAGGGTATCCTCAACTATTTTGATGACGCTCAGAATGCATTCGTTGCTGCATACAGAAAGTATGACAAAGGCGAAGACTTCCATATCCAGATCGAGTATGCCAGCACTCCGGACCTTACAGGCAAGACTCTGATTCTCGCTGATACCATGCTTGCAACGGGTGCTTCCCTCGAAATCGCATACAAGAGACTCTGCGAAGAAGGACAGCCATACCATACTCACCTTGTATGTCCGATCTCAAGCGCTTATGCTGTGGAATATCTCCAGAAACATCTTCCGGAAGAGGGCGTGACTCTCTGGGTCGCAGCCATTGACGAAGAACTCACAAGCCACTCATACATAGTTCCAGGTCTTGGTGACGCCGGTGACTTGGCATATGGCGAAAAGAAATAGTCTTCAGTCCCGAAAATATCAATCCCCGTCGGGGATTTGTACTTTCCCATCCATGAAAACTGCCCTTTTCATGGATGGGAACCGTTATTTGTACGTCCCGTCCATAAAACTGCCCGTTTTCATGGACGGGCCCGGATCAACTGATTTCGGATCAACGGAAAAGGTAGGTTGGTAAATTTAGTCTTGTCGTCTTTGTGGTATGGTGACGAAGCCATATTTTTCGATCTACAAAAAAGGCACCCCGCAATCCTTGCAAAAGAATCAAGCCATTTTTTTGCAAGGATTGCCGTTTGGGGTTCAAAATGACGTTTTTGATCCATTATTTAGAATCCTCGCACAAAAAAGTGACATTTCTTATGCGAGGAAATTCCTTTCTTTATCTTCAGACTCGCCAAGATCTTTGCGTAGTGCAGGGCACCGGAGCTGGCAATACGCTAGCCAGTAGCTCAAAGCAAACTGCGCGAGCTACACCAAAGGGCTCGCTCCGCATGCTTTGTGCCGGTGATGTCCATAATCCTGTATTTTGACCGCATGTCATTCTTATGTATCACAGATAAGGAGCCGATTTTATGGCCGTGATTGAAACTACCGGGATTTTCACTGGCCATAAATAAGGCTGATTTTATGGACGAGAGTTCATTATTCGATGAGCCGGCCAGATTTGGGGCCGATTTTATGGCCGCAACTTATTTATGATACAAGTCGGCTAGGAAAAAGGCCGATTTTATGGCCATGATTGGAAACATTCGGGATTTATGTTGAACCCGATTTTTGGAATCACGAAAACGGGTGTTATCGAACTCTTGAGAAGGGTCTGATATTCAATGTAATTGATTCAGTTTCAGGGGATTATAAAAGAAAAACGGAAGCAGGTTGTTCTGCTTCCGTCGTTGAGTGCGGTGGGCGAGACTCGAACTCGCACAGGCTTACGCCCACTACCCCCTCAAAGTAGCGTGTCTACCATTTCACCACCACCGCTTGAGTTTGGGATTGCAAATGTACGACAAAATTTTAAACCTGCAAACTTTTCTCGCACTTTTTTATTAAAAATTTAACATTTCTCTTTTCCGCTTCCGGTAGAAAAGGTTATTAATAATGATCTTAAGTACTGATTTTCAGTTTTTTCACATTGGGATTGGAAGTCTCATAAAGATTTTTTACCTTTGCACGCTTTTCCTCGGGTAGGAAAACACAGGTAATTAATTATTTAACTTTTAAAACAGATTCACAATGGCTGTTAAAATTCGTCTTCAGCGCCACGGAAAGAAGAATTTCGCATTCTTCCACATTGTTGTGGCTGATTCACGCGCACCTCGCGATGGTCGTTTCATCGAGCAGATCGGCTCTTACAACCCTAACAC
>JAZQEN010000031.1:0-5700 GCA_045539015.1 Candidatus Cryptobacteroides sp. | reverse complement strand
GAGAAGAACTATCTCTATCCTCTTCCTTCTAACGAGTGCCAGCTCAATCCGCAGCTCGGCCAGAACAAGGGTTGGGAATAACATTCAAAAACAGAATTCAATATGAAAAGCATAAAAAGATATTTGCCTTTAGCCGCTCTTGCGCTTATGTTCGGCTTCGCGTCTTGCGAGGAGGAGCCATATGTGCTCGATTCGGCCAGCCTTATGTATTCGATTCAGATCGATATGGCAAATGAGGACAAGGCCAAGATATATGTGGATGAGACAGAGTCTCAGACTCTTCCTCTCCTTGTAGGAGAAAGCATCCAGCTCGGATTCACATCAGATCCGGCAGATCTTTCTACCCTTACATATCCGGACGTTGTATGGAGCTCAAGCGATGAGTCTGTAGTGGTTGTTGACGAGACCGGAAAGATCACAGCAAAGGCTGCAGGCATCGCAGTGGTGACTGTAAACCCTTCTACAGTGAACCTTCCTGCAACAGCTTCACTCAAGATTACAGTCGTGGCTGATGTCACAAAGGTGACTTCAATCGAGATTACTGACGACAGCGACCATGTAAGCGAGTTCAGCCCGCTTCCTTCATGCTACATCGGCGAGTCTATGACTCTCTCGGCAACAGTAACTCCGGCTGAGGCGACATACAAGACCGTTCTCTGGTCTTCGAAGGATGAGTCTATCGCCGTGATCGACCCTATTACAGGTGTTGTTACCGGTGTTGCTCAGGGTGAAGTGAAGATGGTTGCAACCGCTCTTGACGCAGACAAGGTTTCTGCCGAGTATGCGATCTACATCGACAAGGTGATCACTCCGGAAGGAATCAAGATCAACAATGCTCCTGGAGCAGATGACGTATTCTCTGTCGGTGACGGATACTTCCAGGTTGACTTTGAGACATATCCTGCAGTTTCGACCAAGTCTAAGCTGACATGGACATCAAGCGACCCTTCAGTAGCAACAGTTGACGCCAAGGGTAAGGTCACATTCAACATGTATGGTGAGGTTGACATCACTGTCACCGTTCCTGAGTCAGAGAACACTCCTGAGGGATTTGTGAAGACCCAGACCATGAAGTTCGTCATCCCTGCCGGATTCTACCGCGAGCATTTCGCTGACCAGAACCTCATCAGCTGGAGTATGGCTACAAGCGGCGGTACTCAGGAATGGAGGGCAGAGCCACAGACTCATATCTTCTTCACTCCTAACAGAGCGAATTCGAACACTCTCCGTGGTGACGTCAAGCGTACCGCTCCTACCTATATCACTCAGAACTATCCTATCCTCTGCTTCCGCATCGACGACGTGAACGATCTCGGTTATGCCCGTAACATCACATTCGATACCAGCGGAAACATCGAGGACGGAACCAAATACTCAGGCGGTATCGGTTCGAACAACAACAAGTGGAAGAAGAAGTACAAGTGTTCAGACGGTTCTGCAATCCTTGTCTACGACCTTGCGACCCAGGGCTTCGGCAAGTCAGACGGAACCAACCTCCTCCCAGAGGGAACAGTATGTACATTCGCCACATTCCAGCTCAAGTATGCTGATATCAGACTTTCTGACAAGGCGGACTTCCCGGATGATCCTGGCGTACACTACAGAATGTTCTGGTTCCACACATTCCAGAGCGAGGATGCTCTCAATTCTTATCTCAACGACTGGTCTGCCGAGACCGGAATCACATTCGAATAAAGATATGAAGAAGGAAGTATTAAAGTCAGCAGCCGAGCCTCAATACGAGGCTCCGGCTGTTGCCGTTCTCAAGATGCAGAACGAAGGAGTGCTCTGCGCAAGCACAGAGGAATTTGAAGATGAGGTTCTTTGGGAGTGGTAAAAAGGAGGTAGTTATGAAGAAGATTTATTATATCATCGCAGCTGCATCCATGATGATGGCGGCATCGTGTGCTAAAGAGGAGATGCCTTCTGTGGAAGGTAATGAGCCTCAACTCGTAAAGAAGACCTTTACAGCTGATTTTGCATGTGAGACCAAGACAACTCTTGTTGATGGCAAGAAGGTCCATTGGACCGATGGAGACCAGATCTCTGTCTTTGACAATGTCAACAACAAGAACAATGTCTTTGAGTCTTCAAACCTCAATGGAGCTGCAGCCGATTTTACTGGCTACACCGTTGACGGTGCTACTGAATATGTTGCACTATATCCATATAAGTTTGGAGCTTCATATAACTCGACATCCAAAGTTGTTTCGGCCAATATTCCTGCATCGCAGAAAGCTGTGAAAGGAAGCTTTGACAGCAATATGAACATAGCTCTTGCAGTTTCAGACGGCTCACATCTGTCATTCAAGAATGTATGTGCGTTGCTGAAGGTTACCATTCCGGAAGGAATGACAAATGTCAGGTCTCTTTCATTCATAACCTCTACTTATGTGTCTGGAAGGGTAGATATCACGTTGAATGAGGATGGCTCTTTTGCTGCTGCAGGTAATACGAGTCAGAATAATTCATTCAAGGAAGTGAATCTCGATAATGCTGGAGAGGCCATGGAGCCGGGTGACTACTATTTTGTTGTGATACCAGGAACATACAACAAGATATATCTGAGTGTTACAACTACAGATGACGAGATGTATACAAGGTACTCCAACACTACCGGAGTTGTTGTCAAATCCAATGATGTCATAGATCTCGGAACTGTTCCTGCTGCAGGATCCAAGAATTTCAAGATTACAAATCTTGCCTCTGCTCCGATTTCTCTGGAGGATAACTGGACCATAGGTTATGAGATAGATGAGTCATATATAGGAAAGGATCTCACCTGGAGCAACAGAAATACAAATATAATCGGCACGGCTCCGGCAAAGGTTACAGGCGCCGGAACATCAGGAACTGCTGAAATCATTTTTGGAAAACGTCCGGGTATCGCTATCTTGAATGCAGTTTATGATGGTATCAATTATCCTATTACCTTTGATGTTCGCCCTTGGTACAGAGACGAACCGTCTGACTGGGTTCTTGCAACGACAGATGCGACGATGAGTGAAGTCAAGACCACTGAGCAAGGCGAGAAATATGTTGAGATAACATCAAATGCAAGTGGACATGGTAACATCAAGCGTTCTGCAAAACCATGGTTATCTCCGGCAATGTCGCCGATTGTTTGTATCAGGATAACGGATGTCGCCGACGAAGGCTACTCATCATCAATCAAGTTTGATTGCTCGAATTTCAAGTTCAACAATGTGTCTTTTGCAGGCGAGGTCGGCAATGGTAACAGAAAGTTTATCCACAAATATTCTTTGTCTGACGGTTCTGAAGTTCTTGTTTATGATCTATCTGCCCAAACAATAAAGACAACAGAAATTCCATCTGATTTCCTTGCGGACGGAAATGTCCAGTTCAAGATATGTGACTTCAAGCAGAATGGAGCTGCAGCCCAAGCAACTTACAAGTTCTTCTGGTTCCGTAGCTTCGGTTCGCTTGCTGATCTGGAGGCATATCTTTCAGATTGGTCAGAGGAGACAGGACTCACTTATGAAAAAGTTAAATAAATGAAAAGAATAATACTTTCAATCCTGGCAGTGATGGCCGCGCTTATCTGCGCGGCATCCTGCTCGGATAACCTGAAGGAGGGAGTCGTCGATCTGACGCCTAACAAACCGGGTGGCAGCACAGAGCAGCCGGGCGGGGAAGACGATGGAAAAGAAGAAGGAGGAGACGAAGGCAATAAGGAATTCGAATATCCTGCCGGCTATGTCTTCAACCATCCTTGCGCTCTCGTGACTGCCGATGATATAGCAAGAGTAAAGTCAAGCGTCGCTTCGGCTGATGCTTCAGACCCTGTGTACGTATCGTATCAGAACTTCTGCAAGAGTCCATATGCTGTGGCTTCATACAAGGCAAATCCGGTGGAGACCATCGTCAGAGGCGATGCCACCGGCACGGGAGTCAGCGGCGAGAACTATGGAAACATCATGCGTGACGCTTCTGCGGCATACCAGCTTGCCCTCCGCTGGAAGATCAGCGGTGAGACCAAGTATGCGGATGCTGCTGTGGCTGTCCTGAATGCCTGGGCTGACAAGTGCAAAAGGATTACTGCTAACGATAACAACCAGTACCTCTGTGCAGGATTCCAGGGCTATACGCTTGGAAATGCTGCAGAACTGCTCCGCGACTATGAAGGCTGGGCGTCGAACGACCAGAACGACTTCAAGACATGGCTCAGGACTGTCTGGGTGGCAAAGAACGAGTGGTTCGTGGACAACAAGGGAGGCAGCGGCGTATGCGACCTCCACTACTGGTCGAACTGGGAGCTTGCCAACCTCGCCTCACTGATGGCCATCGGCATCTATCTTGAGGATATTGCGCTTATTAACAAGGTTTACCGCAACTTCCGCGAGGGAACCGGCAGCGGTGCAATCAACAACATGATTCCTTATGATCCGATCCCGGATCCGAGCGGACACGGAATGATCGCCCAGAGCATGGAGTCGGGCCGCGACCAGGGTCACGGAACACTTGTGATCTCGATGTGCGCAGAGCTCTGCCAGATGGCATGGAACCTCGGCATCGACTTCTGGGGAATGGAGGACAACAAGGTGCTTGCAATGTGCCAGTACACAGCCAAGTACAATGTGAAGCCGACAGGTACATATATCTGCGTTTCAATGCCGTTTACTCCATATACCTACTGTGCCCCGGGATGCGGTTGCAACAATCAGACTCATGGAGCTGAGCATACTGTGGTTTCAGAGACAGGAAGAGGAACAATCCGTCCGGGCTGGGACCTTATCTACTCTCACTACAAGTATGAGAAGAACTGCTCAGACGATGAGGTCTACTATGTGAAACTCTTTGCCGAGCAGCTCAGATATACAAATGGCAGCCTCTCCGGTGACGGCGGATCAGGCGACAGCCGCTACGGCTCTGCCAGCGGTGCCTTCGACCAGATCGGCTGGGGTACAATGATGTTCTATAAAGGAGAATAATGAAAAGAATTCTGATTTTAATGTCGGCGGCAATGGCCTCGATCCTGATGTCATGTGCCTGCAATGACCTTAAACAGGGAACTGTAGATCTGGACCTTCCTTCTGAAAAGGAGGAAGGTCTGGTCATTCCCGACAAGTTTGTGCATCCGGGACTGCTTCATACCTTAGAGGATGTGGAGCGCTGGAAAGAGATAGTTGCAAATCAGGAACAACCTGCTTATATTTGCTATGAGAAGTTCGCAGCCGATGCGCACTCGAAATCAAACTACCCTCTGCAGGGCCCATACAAGGAAATATATCGTGGGACCTATGACGGGAAGCAGGCTATCCAGGGCAATTATGAGAGCGACTTCAATGCTGCTTATCAGAACTCTGTTATGTATGCCGTTACAGAGGACGAGGCTCATGCCAGGAAGGCGGTTGAAATCCTGGATGCCTATGCAAATACGCTGACTGCAATAGTCGGTAACGATCAGCCTCTCCTTGCGGGTATCATGGGCGTGAAGTTCATGTATGCTGCCGAGATGATGAGATATCTCTATCCGCAGGGCATGACGGACGAAATGTTTGCGAAGGTGTGCGGTATGTTCCGCAATGTCTTCGTGCCTGTGCTTGAGGAATTCATGGGTAAACCGGCATACTCCAACGGCAATTGGGGAGCGTCAGTAGGAATGTCATATATTGCAGCCGCCGTCCTCCTGGACGACGTTGATATGTACAAGGAGGGCGTGAAGTTCTACCAGTACGG
>JAZQEN010000030.1:0-7815 GCA_045539015.1 Candidatus Cryptobacteroides sp. | reverse complement strand
ATAGTTCTCCGGATTGCGGTTGAGCTCGAGGATACCGACATCATGGAGAGGGAAATCACCATGGTACCATACTTTAGTAAGGTCAAACGGATTTATCTCATAGGTGCGTGCCTCCTCTTCCGTCATGAGCTGCACCTGCATCAGCCAGCGCGGATAGTCCCCTCTTTCGATGGCTTCATAAAGGTCACGCTGGTGGGACTCACGGTCTTTGGCTATGATGGCTTCCGCTTCTGCGTCGGTGAGATTCTTTATGCCCTGAAGGCACTTCAGATGGAACTTCACCCATGTGCGGCGGTTGTCCTTGTCATAGAAACTGAATGTATGGCTGCCGAAGCCGTGCATGTGGCGGAACGATGCAGGGATGCCTCTCGGAGACATGGTGATGGTCACCTGGTGGAGGGCTTCAGGAAGGAGTGTCCAGAAGTCCCAGTTGGAATTGGCCGAGCGCATGCCTGTGCGTGGATCACGTTTGATTGCATGGTTCAGGTCCGGGAATTTGAGAGGGTCTCTCAGGAAAAATACCGGAGTGTTGTTGCCCACAAGGTCCCAGTTGCCGGTGTCGGTGTAGAACTTCATCGCGAAACCTCTGATGTCACGCTCGGCATCGGCTGCTCCACGTTCACCTGCTACTGTGGAGAAACGGACAAAGCATGGGGTCTGCTTGCCGATCTCCGAGAAGATTGACGCGCGAGTGTACTTCGTTATGTCGTGAGTGACTGTGAATGTTCCGAATGCACCTGCACCTTTGGCATGCATGCGGCGTTCCGGGATGACCTCGCGGTCAAAATGGGCAAGCTTCTCAAGAAGCCATGGATCCTGCAATGTGACCGGGCCTCTATGCCCTGCTGTCTGTGTGTTCTGATTGTCAGCTATCGGACGACCGTTCTCCGATGTGAGATGTTTCTTTTCGTTCGTTTTCATATGGTGAAAGATTTGTTGAAACGGCGGATTTCTAAAATTGTGCCGTGAGGGTGTATTGTGTGCGGCGGGTGATTGACGTGGCAGTTGATGGATGCGCGCAGTTGATGGACGTGCGCAGTTGATGGACGTGCGCAATGTAAGTGTCTACCTACCAAATAGTTAAGCATTTTACAGCGCGCGTTTTGAGAACATGCAAATAGCGTAAATCATTGACTAGCATACATTTACATTCCACCGCAACAATAAGCACTACGAGATATTTTATTAAATTCAGTGAAAGATGGTATCGTGTTTGAAATATACAGCAGCGGTTTATGGGTTATAAATAAGGGAATGTATATCATTTTGCACATGTCATGTCGAGAGGTAGACCAGAAAGATCCTTCGCTGGCGCTCAGGATGACAGTGGACGGTTCAGGAGAACAGAGAGGATCGAAGGAGGACAGGGAGGAGAGCGGGATGTAAAACTGTCATGTTGAGCGAAGCGAACCATCTTTTACATCAGAATTGAAGTGAGACTTTCCGGGTGAAAGATCCTTCGCTGACGCTCAGGATGACAGTGGGAGGAGCAGGGTGACAATAAATGTAAACAGGTATATCATTGCCATAAATAATTAAAACGATGGAAACAGAAAAGTATGAATCTCCTGCTATAGAAGTCATTGAGATGGAAGTCGAGCAGGCTGTGCTGAGCGGAAGCTTCACAGGCGAAGGCATCAATGAATGGGAAGACATGTAGAATTAATAAGGTACAAGATGAAACGGATATCATATATTATCATGGCAGGGGCCATGTTGCTGGCATTATCATGTCAGAAGGATGAATTTCAGGAAGATGCCGTGCAGGATGGTGCCAGGCATCTCAAGACACTGACGGTCGGAGTTGCCGACGAGCAGGACACGCGCGTGGGTTTCGATGAAAACAACTCTTTCTATTGGCACAAGGGAGACAGAATCGGGGTCATCACGACTGCAGGATTCAAGGAGATGGTTATTGGAGATCAATATCACAGGCAGGCTGCCGGAGTGTTCACCGGTGATTTCGCGGAAGAGATGGGAGACTATGTAGTGTATCCTTATGGAGGACATGGACTTGTGGACGGGCAGCTGACATATGTTCTGCCGGCTTCATATACCTATAATACTATAGAAGAGGAGGAGAACAGTTTCAACCCACCGATGGCCGGAAGGATAGAGGGTAACGGTGCCATGCTCAGGCATCTTGGAAGTTTCTTCAAGATTACTGTGACCCGGATTCCGGCTGGAGGTGACGACATGAAGATTGTATTCACGGCGGACAGGAGGATCGCTGGAGAATTCCTTGCCGACCTTTCTGAGGAGACTCCGGTGATTTCTACTGATGATGCTGAAGGTGGGAACAGTGTTACAATCAATTTCAGCAACTCGGTTTCAGGGGATGCCGGCACGTTCTACATTCCGGCGCCATTGGGAACATACGGATCGATTACTGCTGAGGTCTTTGACGGTGATGTATCGCTTGGGAGCAAGACATGGACCGACCAGACTGTGAGCCGAATGACACCTAAGAGAGGCGTTCTGGGAATTGAATATATGGCTGAGATTGAAGGAGTTACATATAAGAATCTCCAGACAGCAATTGATGATGCGGCTGACGGACAGACGGTTATGGTTGTCAGCGATGTCGATCTTGATGCTCCTTTGGTGGTTACATCCGGAAAGACTGTGGTGCTGGATCTGAACGGAAAGACAGTGTCGGATGTTGCAACTTCTGCATCGGCTTCATATCTGCTGAACGTGAAGGCTGGAGCTGACGTGACGATCAAAAACGGTACGCTATCCTTTGCGGCAACCACTCCGGACACAAGCTGGGGCGGCGAGGGACTCCCCGACTACCCTGGTTATGCGAACAACACCATCAGGAACGAGGGTACGCTGACTATCGAGAATGCTGTGCTTGAAAACAAAACAAAGAAGGGAGGTGCATCGTATGTGGTTGATAATTATGCCGGTGCGAAGCTGACCGTCAATGAGGGAAGCGTTCTGAATCAGGCAGGCGGAGACATTGCCATACGAATGTTCAACGGCGGATCGGAAGCGATTGATGTGACTATCAATGGTGGTATTGTGAGCGGTTATCGCGCGGTGTGGATCCAGCTGGCGTCTTCGAATGCTGCAGTGGCACCGGTCATGAACCTCACGGTGACTGGCGGCACGTTGACCAGCATAGATCCGACTTATAATCAGGCCGTCTATTCTTATAGTTACGGTAACGATATGAAGAATGTGCTGATCAATGTTAGCGGAGGCACATTCAACGGAGACATAGCGCTCACCGGAGGAGCCAACAAGACCAATCTGGAGACTCTGAACATCAGTGGCGGCACCTTCAACGGGGCATGGGGATTCTACAGTTATGGTGATGATGCAAAGGCCATGGAAGCTATCACCCTGACTGGAGGTACGTTCCTGGAGGATCCGTCCGACTATGTTGCTGCCGGGTATCAGGCCATCCTGACTGACGGATTGTGGAGTGTTGTGCCGGCTGAGTAGGTGTTGTTCCGGCTGGGTAGGACGTGGCGAGCAGGGTGTGGTGAGTCGGGTATGGCGTGCAGGGTGAGGCTGTGTCAGTCTGCTGGAAGCATGACATTCGGGAAAGCATAGGTATATGGCATGTTGGAATAGTGTCCGGATGTCAAATACTGACAGCATGTGTGCTCGGTGGTCATTTGTTTTGACTACCGAGCACACTGATATGCATTCTAGTGCAGTCAGAGCCACATTGGCGTGCTTGGAGGTCGACAGAAATGACCACCGAGCACACTATGATAAAAGATATTCAACCATTCATGTAAGCTCCCCCTTTCATTAAGGACAGAGTCAACTTCTTTTCGAGATATGTTTCGATAGCATTCAACAATCAATGGGTATTGCGCAGGTAGCTGTGGCACACAACAGATTGTCTACCAACAATTTAACAAGTTTACATAGGGTTAAAACGCCCGATGTGCAGCACCTATTCATTTGTTAATCAACACCTTACGCAACACGGCTAAATCATGTTGACAAAACCGTGTGAAAGATCCTTCGCTGGCGCTCAGGATGACAGTGGTCGGTTCAAGGGGACAGTGGTCGGTTCAGGAGGACAGAGAGGAGTGGATGAGAACAGATATGAACAGAAGAAGGACAGGGAGAGAGCGGGAGGTAAAACTGTCATGTTGAGCGGAGGGAAACATCTTTTGCATCAGAATTGAAATGGGACTTTGCGGGGTGAAAGATCCTTCGCTGCGCTCAGGATGACAGTGGTCGGTTCAGGGAGATATGGGCGGTTCAGGATGACAGAGAGGATCGAAGGGAGCCAGTGGACGGTTAAGAGTGACAGTAAGGAGGCGAAGGGTTACAGTATGGGAAAGTCCGGAGCGTCCGGCAGCAAAATGGCGAATTTTATGATGGACGGGGCGAAAATCCGTTCAGTTTGGGGGAAAATGAAGACCGTCATACAGTTTTTCTTGTAAATTTCTGTAGGACGGTCTTATGTGCGATCCCCGATCAGGTCGGGATGACGGCGGGACGGATCGGGATGACAAAACAGCTCGCAACCGCGTGTGGTTGCGAGCTGTTTCAGTTTATGAATACAGTATGTTAGTACTGATCCCAGCTCTTGATCTGGATGTCGTCGATGGACATCGAGCAGAATGCGCGGATGAAGGCTGTAGCCAGACGGGCATTCGTGATAAGCGGGATGTTGAAGTCAACAGCTGCACGGCGGACATAATATCCGTTGGTGAGTTCCTTGTGTGAGAAGTTCTTAGGGATGTTGATCACCAGATCGAGCTCCTTGTTGGCCAGCATTTCCATCGCCTGCTTGTACTTGCCGGCAAGTTCAGGATCCTGCGCCTCTGTAGGCCAGATCACTCGCTCTGCAGGGACGCCGTTCTCAGTCAGATATTTAGCAGAGCCCTCTGTACCATAAAGCTTGTATCCTCTCTCATGGAGAAGCTTGCAGGCATTGAGAAGGTCAGCCTTCTGAAGTGCGTTTCCTGAAGAAATGAGGATGTTCTTCTTCGGAATCTCATAACCTACAGAAAGCATCGAGTTAAGGAGTGCCTCGTTGAAGTCATCGCCGATACATCCTACCTCACCGGTAGAGTGCATGTCCACTCCGAGGACAGGGTCTGCCTGCTGGAGTCTTGAGAATGAGAACTGTGAAGACTTGATACCTACATAAGCAAGGTCGAAAGCAGACTTGCGAGGCGCAGCCGGCTTGAGGCCGAGCATAGCCTTGGTTGCAAGCTCGATCATGTTGATCTTGAGGACCTTTGAAACGAATGGGAAGCTTCGTGAAGCACGGAGGTTACACTCGATCACCTTGATGTAGTTGTCCTTCGCAAGGAACTGGATGTTGAATGGTCCTGTGATCTCGAGGGCAGAAGCAATCTTCTTGGCGATCTTCTTGATGCGGCGTACTGTCTCGACATAGAGCTTCTGTGGAGGGAACTGGATGGTCGCGTCACCTGAATGGACACCGGCGAACTCCACGTGCTCGGAGATAGCATATGCGATCACCTCTCCTCCATCAGCCACTGCATCAAACTCGATCTCCTTGCAGCGCTGCATGAACTCAGACATCACAACAGGATGTTTCTCAGACACTTCCGCAGCAAGACCGAGGAAGTTGCGAAGTTCCTCTTGATTGTAACATACGTTCATCGCAGCACCCGAAAGCACATATGAAGGACGTACCAGTACAGGGAAACCGACCTGGTCAATGAACTGGTCTACCTCGTCGAAGTTGGTAAGCTCCTTCCACTTAGGCTGGTCAATGCCAAGAGCGTCGACGATAGACGAGAACTTGTGACGGTCCTCTGCCTTGTCGATAGAAGTAGCCTTTGTTCCGAGGATATTGACCTTGTTCTGATCAAGTCTGAGAGCCAGGTTGTTAGGAATCTGACCACCCACAGACACAACTGTTCCGTGAGGATTCTCAAGGTCGTGTATATCCATCACGCGCTCGAATGTGAGTTCGTCGAAATAGACACGGTCGCACATGTCGTAGTCTGTAGACACTGTCTCAGGGTTGTAGTTGATCATGACTCCCCTGTATCCCTGATTGCGGATGGTCTGGAGAGCGTTTACCGAACACCAGTCGAACTCTACCGAGCTACCGATGCGGTATGCACCCGATCCGAGAACGATTACAGAATTCTTATCGTGCTGATACTTGACATCATGGTAGTTACCGCCATATGTAAGATAGAGGTAGTTTGTTGCTGCAGGATAGTCAGCCGCAAGTGTGTCGATCTGCTTTACGCATGGCACGATGCCCTTGGACTTACGGAATGCGCGGACGATGTCTTCAGCCATCTCTGTATCCATATTCTTATAAAGGGCGTTGGCCACCTGGACATCCGAGAATCCCTGGAGCTTGGCCTTCTTGAGAAGCTCGAGAGGCATCTGCTCGCAGTTGTCATACTGACACATCTCCTTATGGGTATTCACGATGCCCATGAGCTTGTTCAGGAACCACTTGTCGATCTTTGTCAGATCATGAATCTGGTCTACGCTGTAGCCGGCCTGCATAGCCTTTGAAATCACGAAGATGCGGTTGTCTGTAGGCTCGTTGAGCGCCTGGTCGATATCATCTACCTTGATCTCCTTGTTGCCTACGAAGCCGTTTGCGCCCTGTCCGATCATACGGAGACCCTTCTGGATGATCTCCTCGAAGTTACGTCCGAGAGACATCACCTCACCGACAGACTTCATGCTTGAGCCGATCTTGCGTGATACTCCTGTGAACTTCGAGAGGTCCCAGCGAGGAATCTTGGCCACAACATAGTCAAGAGCAGGCTCGAAGAATGCAGGAGTCTGCTTGGTCACTGAGTTCTTGATATCGAAAAGGCCATAGCCGAGGCCGATCTTTGCTGCTACGAAAGCGATCGGGAAGCCTGTTGCCTTTGAAGCAAGGGCCGACGAGCGGCTGAGGCGGGCATTCATCTCGATCACATAGTACTCCATCGAATCTGTGTCGTATGCGTACTGGACGTTACATTCTCCGACGATGCCGATGTGGCGTACCATCTTGATTGCAAGGTCATGGAGGAACTGGCATTCCTTTGCGCTCAGAGTCTGAGTCGGAGCCACTACGATGGACTCTCCGGTGTGGATTCCGAGAGGGTCGAAGTTCTCCATGTTACAGATGGCGATGCAGTTGTCGTAGCGGTCGCGCATCACCTCATACTCGATCTCCTTCCATCCCTTGAGAGACTTCTCCACGAGGACCTGAGGAGAGAACGAGAATGAACTTTCGCAAAGGGTCACGAGTTCTTCTTCATTATTACAGAAGCCTGAGCCGAGACCTCCGAGGGCGTAAGCTGCACGGACGATCACAGGATAGCCGAGCTCCTTGGCCGCCTTCTTGGCTGCCTCCACGGTCTCGACTGCGTGTGACTTGATGGTCTTTACGTTGATCTCTGCGAGCTTGGCGTTGAAGAATTCACGGTCCTCAGTGTCCATGATAGCCTGGACTGGGGTACCGAGCACCTTCACGTTGTATTTTTCGAGGATGCCTGCCTCATAGAGGTCCACACCGCAGTTCAGCGCTGTCTGGCCACCGAACGCGAGGAGGATACCCTGAGGGGCTTCCTTCTGGATCACCTTTTCTACAAAGTATGCTGTTACGGGTAGGAAGTATACTTTGTCTGCGACCTGTTCAGATGTCTGGACTGTCGCGATGTTAGGATTGATGAGGATGGTCTCTATACCCTCCTCTCTGAGGGCCTTGAGGGCCTGTGAGCCTGAATAGTCAAACTCTCCGGCCTGACCGATCTTGAGTGCTCCCGAACCGAGCACGAGGACTTTCTTTATGCTGTTGTCAATCATAATCTTGTCTGTCATTACTAACTTTCCCGCCTGTCA
>JAZQEN010000029.1:0-3545 GCA_045539015.1 Candidatus Cryptobacteroides sp. | reverse complement strand
AGATCCCCAGAGCTGAGCCTCTGCTGAATCAGGGAACTCAGTTCCGAGAACTTCCTTCACGCGAACCTTGAAGCGGTCGCAGAGGTCCTTGAGCTCATCAGCTGTGATGTCAGTGTCTGAAGCGTAGCCCTTTGCCACCTTCACCTCTTCCATCATCCTGTCGAGCTGCTGGCGGATACCCTGACCGTCTGCAGGCTCGATGCCCTCTGCCTTCTCCATCACAACGTCAGAGTACATCATGATGAGACGACGATATGCGTCATATACGAAACGTGGATTGTTTGTCTTTGCGATCATGCCAGGGATAGTCTCAGAGCAGAGACCGATGTTGAGGATTGTATCCATCATACCTGGCATAGAGCTGCGGGCACCTGAACGGCAAGATACGAGGAGAGGATTCTCCTTGTCACCGAACTTCATGCCCATGATTGCCTCAGTCTTCTTGAGAGCCTCGGCTACCTCAGCCTTGAGTGCGTCGTTGTAGCCGCCACCGAGCTCGTAGTACTCAGTACAGCACTCGGTTGTGATTGTGAAACCTGCAGGTACAGGAATGTTGAGAGTACACATCTCAGCGAGGTTTGCACCCTTACCGCCGAGAAGCTCACGCATAGTGCCATTACCCTCAGCGGTCTTGCCGCCGAAGCAGTACACTCTTTTCTTGTTAGATTCCATAAACTTGTAAGTATTTGATAATTAATAAATAAAAATTCTCCGTTGTGATTTACGCAAAATCCGGCGCGAATTTAGTGATTTTTCCTGAAAAACTGATAAAATTTCTCGGCTTTTAGTCTTCGCCTTCGGATGTGTGGTTCAAAAGTGATGCAAGTATATCTCCGACTTCCGGTCTTAGGCCTTCAGAAAGGGTCAGTCCGGTTGTCTTGCCGGACGGATGCCCCACCGGATAATATGCGATATCCTGCAGCAGGAACTGTGAATCGACGTAGTCGTAATTGTCATCGCTGATCTGGATCAGAACGCCCGGGATTTCACCGAACAGTACCTTGGTCCTGTCTTCTTCCTGGTAGGATGACAAGATGCCGCTGATGTCCAGCTTGATGCCGAGTTTGCCGCAGAATCTGTCTGCTGCTACCGCAAGTCCGCCGTCGGCTACTGTAGCTCCGGCCATGAGAATGCCGTCTTCGGCAAGTTCCCGTACCACTTCATAGCAATCGATGAAGTAATCCGGGTCTGAGATGTTTGGAGCTGATCCTCCGTTGTCATCATTCATCTGGGCAAGAAGCGAACCGCCCGTCTTGAACTGACACGTGTCGAAAGGTATGTATATGATCCAGCTCTTAGGGTCGTTCTGTATGATACCTGGACATTTTCGATGCTCGGCTATCCAAGGATGTGAACTTTCATATGGGGATGACTTGAAGAGGATGTCCTCATGTTCTTCTTCCGGTTCGTCCTCTGTCATCGGTGTCTCCGGCAGCCATGCAAAGCATTTCATGCTGCTCTCGCCGTCGCTTTCCATGAAAAGATAGTCCTCCACCTTGACGCCGAGGCCATATGCGTATTCGCTGGTGGAAAGTACACTTTCATAGAAGGCCGCCATGTTGCCGATCGGCCTTGTATTCCACTCCCATTGTATCCATAGCCTGAGGTCGCAAAGTTTGAAATGGCCTTCGCTCCAGAGTCTGCTTAAAAGCGCCTTGGCAATCTGCATGCGTGTGAAATGCTCCGGATAGAGCATCCTGAATGGCCTCTCCATGCTGCCCCTTGCGTTGATCAGGGAAAGATAGTCCTTGTGTCTGCTGCTTTCATATATGAAGGAAGACAACGGGGGTTCGGTGACTTCATCCACAATGTCTTCAAAATGAGAGAAATTCTGATTATCCTCAAAGTCCATGCATTCTTCCATCAGTTGGGCAGGAGTGCAGGGCTGACGCAGTCCGTCAATGATGTAATGTGAGTATAATGCTGATTCGTTTTCCTTCATAAATATCCTTTTTGGTTGGATAAAGTTTGTAAAAATAAGTATTTTTGCGCTGACAACAAGCGTTTTTGTGAAATTATGTACGATAATTTTTCTGAAGAAAAGTATGCTGAAATGATTCGGAGGCTGTTTGTCCGTTTTCCGTCTTTTCAGAAAGTGGGAGCGGGGGCATACAAGCCCGGAATGGCAAATATGGAGTTTGCTGACCAGCTGATGGGGCATCCTCACAGGAATTATAAGGTTGTTCATGTGGCGGGGACAAACGGCAAGGGGTCGGTGTCCAATATGCTGGCCTCAGCTTTGGCGGCAGCCGGGTATAAGGTCGGCCTGTATACTTCTCCGCATATAGTGGATTTCAGAGAACGCATCAGGGTGGTTTCATGCCATCCTGAGTCTTCCTGTCATCCTGAGTCTTCCTGTCATCCTGAGCGAAGCGAAGGATCTTTTACCCTCATCCCGAAGGAAGATGTGTGGTCCTTCGTCCAGCAGTGGAAGGATACCTTCGATCACCTCGACATGTCCTTCTTTGAGATAACTACCATGATGGCTCTGGACTGGTTTTCAAAACAGAAAGTGGATGTCGTCGTTCTGGAAACCGGCCTCGGCGGTCGTCTGGACAGCACGAACATAGTTACTCCGGTTCTGAGCGTAATTACCAATATAGGTCTGGATCATTGCGATATGCTTGGAGAAACCCTGTCGGAAATCGCATTTGAAAAGGCTGGTATCATCAAGCCGAAAGTGCCGGTCGTGATAGGGGAGAGCCATCCGGAAACAGATCCTGTCTTTGAACGTAAAGTGCTGTATACCAATCTTCCTGAACCGGAATATATGGGCAATAGGGTGGCTATCATGTCGCTTCTTACCTTTGCTGACAAAGTTGAACCTGCTTTGTGGGCGGAGCATGATGAAATCCTGGCGGAGATGGACCTGCAAGGGGAGTATCAGAGGAAGAATCTTCGTACGGCCTTGTCGGCATTGGATGTTCTTTCGCGTCAGTTTCTGACAGGTGCGTCAAACGCAGATTTGAGGGACGCGCTGATTCATACTGCGTCCCGTTCAGGGTTCCGGGGACGTTGGGAGATGGTTTCCGACAGGCCATGGGTGATATGCGATATAGGTCATAATGAGCACGGTCTGAAATATAACTTCGCGCAATTGAAGAAGATGAGGAGTTCAGGGGAGTTTACTCATCTCATAGTTGTATATGGATCTGTGGCGGACAAGGATGTCGATGCCGTGATGCATCTGATGCCGGAAGGTGCTTCCTATATCTTTACTCAGGCAGCTGGCAGACGTGCGCTGCCGGCAGAAGAGGTGATGGGAAAATATCTGTCATTCTGCAAGGAGACCGGGCGTTCTTCTGATGATGTCATGGCCATACCTGATGTAAGGGAGGCTGTTCAGGCTGCACAGAGGGCCGCTGATGATATCGTTAAGTCAAGTGCGTCTTTTAAACCTTTGATATATATAGGCGGAAGTACCTATGTTGTATCTGAAGCGGTTCAGGTGTTGAACCGGTGACCTGTATACGCTGGTCAAACTACCGTTTCCTGTAATCTATTGAAAGCTATCTTTTGCGCAGATGTCCTGCCTGGCGAGCCAG
>JAZQEN010000028.1:0-3374 GCA_045539015.1 Candidatus Cryptobacteroides sp. | reverse complement strand
TGTTGGATTTTGGCGATGGTAAAAAAATAAAGAAAATGAAAGTTGGCATATGGGACGTAAAAAAACAGATGCCGGATCTCAGTAGTATTGTTCCGAAAATTTGAAGGGAGATAATCTATGGGTGTACTAACAAGTAGAGCGACGGATATATTGTTGTCCGGCAGATTAAATGAGTCTTCAATCTTCACATTAAATGAGACTGCATAAGGTATCAAGCAAAGCATTCATTCAGATTGTTTGGTGCCATATTTTCAGATTATATAAATGAGTTCATCCCTCACGCATTTTAAATGAGTGAGGGATGCAAGGTTAGCCAAGTTCGCAGTCATTGACTGCCTGCATGACGATGTCGGTTGTAATGAGATCAGCTTTGGCGCTGTCACCTATAAGGAGGCTGGCGTTACAGTACTTGTTTATGAGACGCGGAGTTCCATCAGCTGCGTTGAGTATTGCTTCTATTGCTGCATCATCAAAGATGGTCTGATTACAGCCAGCACCTTTGAGCTTTTCAGAGATATAGCTGCGGCCTTCTTCCTTGGTCACACCATCAAGGTTGTAGTTCATGACGATTCTCTGCCTGAGGGGTTCATGAATACCAAGCCCGAGTGTGGAATTAAGGTTTGGAAGTCCGGCAAGCAGAATGACTGCTCTGTCCCTGGAATCCATCTCAAAGTTAAAAAGAATCTTGAGATCGTTGAGGATGGCATTGTTGATATAGTTCGCTTCATCAATGATGATCACAGGCGTTTTCCTCTTTTCAACGGACAGGCGTGTGACTTCTTCCTGGATAATCTTGAAATTACTTGGTTTCTTGAATGCAGGCTGGGCGCCAAACTCTGAAACAAGATTTCTGTAGAAATCATTCGGGGTCAGGGTGGAAAGACTTGAATATATAACTTTATACAGCGAGGGATTCAGCGATGATGACCAGTGCCTTATGACAGTTGTCTTGCCTCTGCCGGGACTTCCGGTGAGCAGGCCGAATCCTTTGGTCTTGGCCAGGTAGTCAAGGCGGAACAGGGCTTCCCTGTGTTCTGCGGTATCAACGATTATCTCCCTTGAGTTCTTGATAAATGGGTTAAACTCAAGCCCGTAGCGTGTAAAGTATTCCATCAGTCTTCTCCTCTGCAGATATGTACCTTGTCTCTCTTAACTCTGGAATTCTCCACTTTGTTTAGGAGACGGATTGGCGTAAGTGTTCCATCGGCTTCAACAATGTATATTTCGTCAAGCCCTGGAGAATAGCGGAGCTTGATATGCTGCTTTGAAAAACGGCAGTCCACTTCGTATTCAACCTGGTCTATGGTGATGACATTATCAGCCGAGACTCTTCTCTCGATTTCGAGGAGGAAGGAGTGGTCTATCTCTTCATCGCTGAGGCGGTGGAAAAGATTTGGTTCTGAGAAGTATCTGTCCTGCGGTGATCTTCCGTTTAAGGAAGAATGTACGGTCTGATTGTACTTCTGCACATAGGCAAAGAGATTACCTCTGAGTTCATCGAGGGAATGGAAATCCCTGATGTCGAGGCCTGACATCCACTGATCTTTCATGGTGCGGAACCAGCGCTCGATCTTTGCTTTCTGTGTAGGCGTGTAAGGCTGGTCATAATGGATGACTGAGCCGATGCGGGCGGCAAGGAGTTCCATTTGCTTGTTCTTGTAGGAACTGCCATTGTCAAAGTTGAACATCTGTGGACGTCCATACTTTGCAACTGCTGATTTTATGACAGACATGAGGTTAACAAAGTTGTCATTGAAGAAAACATCTATGCCTACGATGAACCTGCTTGCATCATCGATAAGGGCAATGATGTAGACTTTATGCTTCTTGCCATCATCGGTCTTAAGATATGGGCCAACGCTTGAATCTCCGCACCATACCTCGTTGATGTGTGGGCGCTCGTAACGTCGCATGTCAGGGTTTGTGGTGGTCTTCATTTCAAGTGAGAGCTGATTGACGTAGCGGTTGATTGTTGATTCTGAAACAGTGCCTACTTTTATGCTTCCGTTATCCTGAAGCTGTCTGTGGATAGATGCTGCGGACATGCGGGGGTAGTTGGTTTTGAGATATCTGATCTGTTCCTGAAGATCTGCATCCAGCTTTCGGGGCAGACCCTGATCCACACGGCCTGTAGGGATGAGAGCATCAAAACCGCCTTTCTTGTAGTTACGGTACCAGCGCTCAATGGTCTGTGGTGCAAAGTGCTTGACCGAGCCATCAGGAGCTAAAACTCCCTTGGCTGAGGCGTCATTAAAGAAAGCCGTAAGGGATGAGTAGTCTTCCCAGAGACCTGAAATGATTGGAGAGATAACAGAGTATCTCATAAGAGCAATGTTTTGTTGTTTTTCCTGATCCATGGCGGATCCTCCTTTCGTTTTTTCTTAAGTATATGGAGGATCAGGAGAGAGTTCGTGCCAGGTTATGTGGTATTTAAGAAAAGGATATTTGGAGTACATTTAATCTGCATGAACTGACGCTTGAAGTATTGAAAACAGCTGCTTATAAGGCTTTCGCTATCAACAGAAATACGTTCGGAGATAAGCCGTTGTTTCCAGTGCTTCAGGTACATCCTGATGATGTATCTAAAGTTGCTCTCGTCAAAAGACAGAGCTGAGGAAAGAGTGATGCTTGAAGGCGTCTCTTTTTCATGAGCTATGATTATCTGAAGGTGATCCTGGAATGATATCTGGGAATAAGGAACCATTGATGACAGAAGGAGAGCGTGAGTGCGTCCACACTGATCGCATTTCACACGGCAGATCCTGAACATTACTTTTCCATACTCGGTTTTAACATATCTGTTGTAATAACCATGGACGGATAGGCAGCCTGACTGACCACAAGGGCATTTGAGCTGATGGAACTGGAGATTGTTTAGGACAGAGTTGTAGAAACCTGGTGTAATTGGATTGTTTTCTTCGACGTAAAGGGTTATCATTGTCTTGCATGTTTTCGTACACTTCTGTGTACGGAGTTGCTAAGGCAGGATACCAAACTTTGGTCGGGGAGGGATCCTGCCTTTTATTGTCAGTAACTTTCCCATGATAACACAAAAGGCATGGCATTAAAAAATCTGGCGTATTATGCACCAGAATAAATAAGTCCACACCTTTAAATAAAGTGATTCAAAAACAGAATTTAGAACGCAGGTAAAGTAACAAACAACAATATATATCTGAATAATGAGCAGCTGAGCGAAGCGCTTGGTTATTTGGCTACTCCAGGTAGAATGAGAATAGAAGCACAAGTTCCATTTGGGAAGGAAAGTGTGTTTGAAAGAGAATTTCCTGAGCAAGAATACTATGCTATGTTGCCGTCTTCGGATAAGCAGAGCTTTCAGTTGAGAATTATGATGAATAGTACACGAAATTGTC
>JAZQEN010000027.1:0-3075 GCA_045539015.1 Candidatus Cryptobacteroides sp. | reverse complement strand
GACGGAGATGCGACACACAACCCTGAGGCGATCATGTCGATCGTGGACCTCATGGACAAGTACAACATCGGATACTGCTCAGTGAACCACAACCGCAACCGCTGCATGGACTGCGGCTTCGAGAACGCCGAGAAGGGCCTCGCCAAGTGCCCGCACTGCGGCGGAGAGCACATCGACCAGCTCCAGCGCATCACCGGCTACCTCGTCGGCACAACCAGCCGCTGGAACGGCGGCAAGCTCGCCGAGCTCCGCGACCGCGTCGTGCACGAGTAATATCGCAGCCGCAGCAAGCGTTTAACGCAAACGGCTGACAATCGGCATTGATTGTCATGAGTAAATCAACGCTGGTCATCCCCACACAGAGCATCTGCGATTGTGAGGATGACATCGTGCAGTTCAAGGTCTTTCTTATAGAAATCAGGCAATGCTTCATAGCCGACAGCCGCTCCGAGGATATTGCCTGCTATGGCTCCTGTCGAATCGCTGTCGCCAGCATGATTTACCGCAGCAATCATCGCCTTTTCGAAGTCGTCGAAATATCTTGCGACACAATATAGCGCGATAGCCAGGGCCTCGTCACCGACCCAGCCTCCTCCGATGAGTTCGATTGCCTCGTGGTCGGGCAGATCAGATGACGCAAACGTGAACGCCTTTTCTGTCAGCGCCCTCATATAGTCCAAGCTTGATGCGTGCTCCGGATAAAGCGTGCCGACCATCTCCATAGCCTCTTCTGTAAATGAATGAAGGTCGTCACGCATCGGCTTCTGAGTTGTAGCAAGGCGGTAGATGATGTGAACCATCATGGCCGCAGGGATATAGCCCAACGGATGCTTATGAGTCAGCTCTGCCGCTTCAGCAGCAAGCATGTCCATCGACTTGATATCAGGGAAACGTCCCTCACCGATGCCGCATAGAGCGATCGGCGCTACTCGCATCACGCCACCGCATCCCTTGCTGTTGTTGTGCGGCTCTCTCCCATAGTATATATCCGTCAAGGCACTCATACATGTGTTTCCGGGCGCCCTCCTCTGATTGATTTCAGGAATCTGCCTGATCCAGCAGTCCAGAGGTTTCTTTTCCGGCCTGTCTATCTGTGTGTAATACCACTCCAGATAGGCCGAACATATCGAGCTTATCCCGGACTTCGCCAGATCGGCCTTGGCATTCAAGAGGCCGCACGCAGTGAACAAAGTCATCTGTGTATCATCGGAGATCCACGCCTTTTCGTTCTGGCCGTTTTCTCCCTTCCATGAATGCGACCTGTCATAGCGCGTTATGCCACGCTCTCCATATTTCTGCTGGATGATCCGGTAATCGTATATGAACTCGACCGGATAGCCAAGAGCGTCTCCGATCGCACCACCGATCAACGAACCACGTATTCTGTCTTTATCTGGTATCATGATCATCAGAGCTAAATCTTGTTGCCGTAGGCATTAACCAGGTAGGATTCATAAGCGTCTTCATCGCGGACCTCGAAGACATCTTCGGACAGCATATAGACGGACTCGTATATCGCGAGGGTGAGAGGCTTTCCTGTGATACGGTTCAGGATGCCATATGCTCCGCATATCTCATACTTCGCATACATCGAGAATGCATTCTCAATCTCACCTTCGGCATCATAGCCTATCGGATAAGACAGCCACTGCGAACTGTCGTACAGGAACGGATTCAACACATTTCCTTCCATGTCCTGCAGCCACTGACGGCCGTCCTTGGCCAAGGTCAGGCCTCTGTCCGACATACCCACGTAGTCATATTCCACCGGAATGATAATATTGAAAACTTAACCAAAAGGCCAAGTGCACAGATACACCTATGCACTTGGCTGAATTATAGGTCGAACAAAGCCAGCCCCTTCTCAGGCCTCGCTTATTTCAACAGCAAATCAGCGTATATCTTGTCCGTCTCGAGATAGATATCCTGCAATTTCACGTACTTGAAGGCTTCTTTCAGCTGCTCGACTCCGTCAAGAAATACCTGTATGCTTCTTGTACTGGTATCAATCTTCATGATTTCAGCAGGGACCTTGTCACCTAGAAGTTTTACAGCTCCTTGCACCAAGAGCGCTACTGCAGGAATACACTTGTATGTAAGAATAAGCGTATTCCCTTGAATGGCCTCAATGTGAATGTCAACTCTCACGGTCGGAAGAAGGAGTCCGGGATTATATTCCACGGACATGGTCCTGCCATCGACCATAGATAGTCCAAGCTTTAGATTGAATTGTCTGGAAATCAGCTCTTGTGCCTCGTGGTATGTTATTGCTACGTTCATTATCGTTTAGTTTATTTAGCCACGAAAACCGCTATGTCCTTGAGGTTTTCCGGGAGGGAGGCGTCGCATGCAAAGCCGAGCTTGGCATGATCGGTCGAAAGAAGTTCGCCGATCAGGTTGCCCAAGGCGGCATAGTTCGCCATTGTCACGTCAGCCTGAGGATGCGCGACAAGATGGACCATGACTCTTCCTAATGTATCAGTCGACAGACCAAGGGCCTGGATCTCGCTGCGGAGCTCTGAGAGGAAGCATGGAAAATCTGCAGCTGACCGCACATGAACCAGGAATACCTGATCACTTGCAGCTACAAGAGAACGATAGTCGTCCAAGTCAACATTAACCACCATTCCTTTGCGGGACAGCCTCTCCCTGGCCATCTCCTCTATATGTATTAAATCACTATATATCATTACTTTGTCTCCACATTAACAATCAAAGGACTATTTCAACAACGACCATGCTGACATGTTGTTCTTTTTCAACTGCAACACACTCCACATTATAACACAATGCAACACGTACAATACAAGAATTGCAAATATTGACAGGCCGACACGAGTGTCAAATATCAAACCGATATCATTCAATGTTAAATATATATGCGATTATATACTTTACCCTGAGGAGCCAATCGTGATATATATTTTTCATATATTCCGGATACAATTGATAGTACGGTCACAATCTCTACTTTCGCTGCCAATGAAGAGAAAAACAGTAGAATTATCTATCGCATCTACTATTATTTCCAGAAATACCATTCCTATCAATAAAGAAGGATATGTTATTTCTCTT
>JAZQEN010000026.1:0-44239 GCA_045539015.1 Candidatus Cryptobacteroides sp. | reverse complement strand
GGAGCAGTGTGAGATGGCGGAGATCCGCCTGGACAGTTGTGTGCTGTCCGCACGTGAGACCGAGGATGTGTTTACGTCAGACGTGCCAAGTCGGATCGTAGCCATGTCGTTCTGTGAGCCAAGGAGTTGTTATCAGGTCTTGTCTTCCTAAGACCGCTTGGCCTCCGACTTGGAGCAGTGTGAGATGGCGGAGATCCGCCTGGACAGTTGTGTGCTGTCCGCACGTGAGACCGAGGATGTGTTTACGTCAGACGTGCCGCTGGTAGCGACCTGCCGCATAGCTGATGTCATGCGCAATGAAGAAACTTTGCAGGGATTACCAGATCAGACACGTGAGGTCAAGGCGATGCAGATTGCTGAACGCAGACTCGTGAGGGCCATAGAGGCAGGCGCCCGTTATGTGGATGTGGAGATGGAAGCTCCGAAGCAGATGTCCAAGAGAGTCCGGAGCGCCGCTCATGAAAACGGAACCGTTTTCATCCGTTCATATCACGATTTCGAGGGCACGGATTCCATGGCGGCACTTGAAGCAATAGTGGAGAAGTGCATATATCATGGAGCGGACATGGTCAAGATTGTCACGACCGCTCATTCGGAGGAGGATGTGGCGAGGGTGATGTCTCTATATGAAATGAAACCTGGTGAATCTGATGCGGGCGGGCTCATAGCATTCTGTATGGGAGAAGCAGGACGTCAATCACGTCTGGACTGCCTGAAACATGGTGCTCCATATTCATATGCTGCATTGTCAGAAGAAGAGTCGGCAGCCCCAGGCCAGTGGCCGGCAGCTGAGATCCGCGAGGCTGTATACGGAGATTTCGGATTCATAAGCGGCGAGGCTTTGCAGATGCCCGTGTCCAAGAGTTTTGCGCAGAGAGCCATAATCGCTGCTGCATTGGCAGAGGGTACATCGCATCTGAAAGGATATACTCCATGCGGAGACAACGAGGCTGCACTGCAGGTCGCACGCAATCTTGGTGCGGAGGTGTCGGTTGATGGAACATCATTGACTATCAAAGGTATAGCCGCGCATCTCGGCAGCATGGGTGCTGATGACTACACTCTCCATGTCGGAGAGTCCGGACTGCTTACCAGAATGATGATTCCTCTTATGACCCAGCTCTGTCAGGGTCCGGTGCACTTCACAGGAGAGAAAACTCTTCTGGGACGTCCTCTGACAGGTGCCCGCGAGATAATGGAGGCTTTCGGGGCGGAGATTTCTCCACTCGCTTCGCTCGGTCGAAATGACAGTTGTATGCCAGGTCGAAATGATAGTAGTGCAATGGCACGAATCGATAGCAAAGATGGCGAGGCACCGGCATGCGTGCCTCTGACCGCGGCAGGCCCGCTGAAGACCGGCCGTGCCGAGATCTCCGGCAAACACGGCTCCCAGCTCATCTCGGGCCTCCTGATGGCCCTGCCGTTCGCTGAGCGCAACTCCTCGCTCATAGTCCATGAGCCAAAGAGCATCCCATATATGTTCATAACCCTCGAGGTGCTGAAGAAATTCGGCATCAAGATAGGAAACGATATGCTTGGAGGACGGGATTTCCTCGAGTCAGGCGGTGACTGGTCGCTGTGTACGGAGATGGTTTTCAAGGTGAAAGGAGGACAGAAATACAAGGCGGCAGACATAGACCTGGAAGGCGATTGGAGCGCTGCGGCCAACTTCCTGGTGGCGGGGGCCATATTCGGAAAGACTGAGGTGGCCGGACTGGACACAAAGTCTCTTCAGGCAGACCTCTCCATCATGGATATCCTCATGGATGCAGGTGCAAGTCTTTCGCAGGTGGACGGCAGCAGAGGAAATGTGACCGCTCAGAGGGCTCCGCTGAAATCATTCAGCGTGGATGCGTCAAACTGCCCGGACCTGTTCCCTATCATCTCGGTGCTGGCGGCATTCTGCCAGGGCACCAGCCGCCTCGCTGGCGTCGGCCGCCTGGCCAACAAGGAGAGCGACAGGGCGAAGGCAATACTGGATATGCTGACTCAGATGGGTGTCAAGGCTGCTGTTGAGGGAGATGAAATGGTCATTGAAGGTCATGCTTTGGCGGAACGTCTGCTTAATCAGGCATCAGGCAGTGGCCCGGGGCTATTGAAAGGCGGGGCATATACATCACATCATGACCATCGCATGGTCATGGCCCTTAAAGTTGCCGCCCTCGGAGCGGGCGGCCCGATCGTCATAGACGACGAGGCCTGCGTAGCGAAGTCCTTTCCGGACTTCGCGGAAACATTCGCAGAAATGGCGTTCTATACAAACGCCTGATAGCTAATGAGTTGCGTAGAACGCTCGGCGTTGCGCTAACCGGTAGGATATAGAAAACGCGTAAAGTATCAGAGATATGAATACATTCGGGAGAAAGTTCAGAGTGAGCATTTTCGGAGAGTCGCATGGCGAACTCATCGGTGTGGTGCTTGATGGTGTACCTGCAGGACTAGAGTTATCCGAGAAGGATTTCGAGCAGGACATCCTGCGCAGGAAGAGCGGTGTCAGGGGCACGACTCCGCGTGTGGAGGATGACAAGCCGCAGATTGTGAGCGGCGTCTTCGAGGGTCATACAACAGGAGCTCCGCTTACGATAGTGTTCAAGAACAGCAATACTCATTCTTCCGACTATGAGCAGTTCGCAGCTATGCCTCGTCCCGGTCATGCGGACCTTACGGCAGCCATCAAGTGGGATGACTGCCAGGATCCGCGCGGCAGCGGCCACTTCTCCGGAAGACTGACGCTTCCGGTCGTGGCCGCCGGCGTCGTCGCAAAGAAGATGCTGGCTGATGCCACCATTCTTGACGATGCTCCGGTTAATGAAATCAATGCCAGGATTGTGCAGATCGGGGGAGTAGATTTCTCGAGTCGGCCTTCGGCCTCGCTCGAAATGACAAGAGGCCCGCTCGAAATGACAGGGGAGGCGCAGAAGGTTCTGGATCAGGCCATCAAGGATGGCGACAGCATTGGAGCCGTCGTGGAATGTGTCGTTCCGCAGATCGACCTCGGTTATGGCGAACCTTTCTGGGATAGCGTGGAGTCTGTCATATCACATGCCGTATTCTCGATTCCGGGTGTACGCGGCATAGAGTTCGGCGATGGATTCAGGGCTGCGGCAATGAGGGGCTCGGAACATAACGACCCTATAGGCCCTGACTGTCGTCCTCTGAAGAACGGTGCCGGTGGGGTGAACGGCGGCATAACCAACGGTGCACCGATAGTCTTCCGAGTAGCCTTCAAACCAACATCAAGCATCAGCCGTCCGCAGCAGACCTTCAACTTCCAGACAGGTGAGATGGACACCCTGGCGGTCAAGGGCCGCCACGACGTATGCTTCGCGCTCCGCGCTCCGGTCATAGTCGAAGCTATGACCGCGATAGCCCTCGCCGACCTCGTCGCACTGAAATAATGCTGACGCTCAATGCGCTGACAACCAGTGCATTACGAAAACCTCGTGCCGCCCAAAGGGAGCACGAGGTTTTCGTAAATAGCTATGCTGCAATCTGTTAGGCGCCAGCGCTGCGGAGCGGTGCTGCTAAGCTGCTGGAGGCCAGCGGGTTGCGCTCCACTTGACTATGGGCGCTGGTAGATGCGTAGGCCGAACTCCGGAGCCATTGTCATCAGATGGTCGAAGATGTCCGACTGCTGCTTCTCATATAATGCCCAGGCCTTTTCCTTTGTGAAGAAATACACCTCTATCGGTAGACCGTATGCTGTAGCCTCCTTTTGTGTGACTATGATGTCCAGCTCAGTGTTTACATCCTGGTGTTGCCGCAGGAATGTCTCTATGTAGGCCCTGTAGAGCTGTATGTTGGTGATGATGTCCTTTTCGCCCATCCTCCGGATGCTCTCCTCCATTATCGGAAATTCAACTTTTACCCTTTCCATTATAGCGCCCGAGCATATCTCAAGGCTGGTCATGTCGATGTAGATGCATTTGTCTGCCCGCCGGCCTCCGCTTTCCTGCATCCCGCGCCAGTTCTTGAACGGCGAACTCACAAGGGTGTATGGCGGAATCATCGTAAGCGTGTTGTCCCAGTTGCGCACCTTGACGGTGTTCAAGGTTATCTCCTCCACAGTCCCGTTCGCACTTCCGTCAGGCAGCTGGATCCAGTCACCGATCCTGATCATCTTGTTCTGCGACAGCTGCACTCCAGCGACGAGCCCCAGTATGCTGTCCTTGAACACCAGCATCAGCACGGCAGCAGAGGCTCCCAGTCCGGTAAGCAGCACGGACGGCGATTTGTTAAGCAGGACTGCAATTATGATGATGCCGCCGATGAAGTATACCACTACCTGGAGCGCCTGGAAAAGCCCTTTCAGCGGAATGTTCCTGTTCTTGCCGCTCCTGCCGTAGGCGTCAGATATCGCCATCAGTATGGAGTTGCACACAAGTATCATTACGATGATTATATAGATGATGACAACCCTGTCCAGAATGGCAGCAGTTGCCGGGTCTTTCTTGAAAAATACACCTATCAGATTGTAGATGACGATTCCCGGAATCAGAAGCAGCAGGTTGCGTACAAGGTTGCGCTTGAATATGTCGGACAGTTTCATAGCTTTACTTTTTGGAAAGCCTATGGCAACATCCGTGCAAAAAAGGATCTATTCCTGATATCCTCCGCCGAGCGCCTGATAGAGGTTTACGGCACTTATTATCTCGTCATATCTGTCGGATGCCTCGGTAAGTTCTGCCTGCAGAAGGTTCTTCTGGGCAGTCAGGACCTCGAGATAATCTGCATTTCCATGCTTCATCAGGAGCTGCGTGTTCCATATGGCAGCCTGAAGATTGAGTATCTGCTTCTTGTCGAGTTCCACTCTCTTCTGGGCGGTCTGCCAGAGGGTCAGGGCATTATTCACCTCCACGCCGGCATCAAGGAGACTCTGCCGGAAAGCATACGCAGCCTCTTCGAGCTGCGCCTGGGCGGTCTTCAGACGAGCCTTGTTGACTCCTCTGCCGAAGACGGGCTGTGTGATACCTGCAATCAGGTTTGCGATCATGCTGCCCGGATCTACGGAAATGTTGCCGCTTCCAGTGGTCCATCCCAGGGCCCCGCTCAGGGTTATATTCGGGTAGAACGATGCCTTGGCGGCATTCACGTTGTAGAATGCCTGTGCAAGCACCATTTCCGCCTGCTTGACGTCAGGACGGCGGTCCAGAAGCTCGACAGGAACTCCTGCACAAAGTCTTTCCGGAAGTATCTGGTCGTTGAGGGTGCTGCGTTCTATAGGCATAGGCACCAGACCGAGAAGGGCACAGAGTGAATTTTCTACGGCAAGGATTTCCTTTTCGAGGGTAAGGACGTTGGCCTCGACGCTCAGCATGTTGGCCTTGGCCTGGAGGACGGCGGCCTCGTTGGTCTTTCCGGCACGCTTAAGGGCTTCAAGTGTTCTGATGCTTTCCTCCCAGGTCTTGAGCGTACGGTTGCTTATGGTCAGCTGCTCGTCCAGCATGAGCAGTGTGTAATAGCTGTTTGCGATGGTGGCCACAAGCTGGGTCTGCACAGCCTGGCGGTAGGCATGGCTTTGTTCCAAAGCCGCCTGCGCCCTTCTCTTTGCGTTGCGCAGCCCTCCGAAGATGTCGGTCTGCCAGCTTGCCTGGACGCTTGTCGAGAACTGCCCCGGAAGCCCTCCCTGCATGGAGAAATCCGCGCCAGGAAGCCAAGCCCAGCGCGCTGCAAGCAGCGACGCCTCGGCTTCCTGGACCTTGAGCCGTGCTATGTTGAGGTCTGAATTATATTCCAGTCCTGTTCTGATCCATTCCTGAAGAAGTGGATCTGTGAAGAACCTGTCCCATGTCACACTGGCGCTCGAAACGCTGTCAGACGGAACTGACATCCTCCTGTACAGGCTGTCCACGAAAGGCATCTCCTCGCGTTCGTACTGTCTGTAGAGACCGCAGCCCGACAGCATGCTCATCGCGATGAATATGAATAATATGGATGTTCTTTTCATGTCTTACTCCTCCTTTTTGCTTCGTTTGGGCATGACCTTTTCTTCGATGTACTTGAATACGATGAAGAGGACAGGCACTACAATGATGAGGGCCAGGGTTCCGATCAGCATTCCTCCCACTGTACCGACTCCGATGGATATGTTTCCGTTTGCACCCACACCGCTTGCGAACATGAGCGGAAGCATACCGAAGATCATGGTGAGGGATGTCATCAGGATAGGTCTCAGTCTGGCCTTGGCGGCTGAAAGTGATGCCATGGTGATGGACATTCCCTCTGCACGTTTCTGCGTTGCATATTCCGTAAGCAGAATTGCTGTCTTGGCCAGGAGTCCGATGAGCATGAGGAGTCCGATCTGAAGGTAGATGTTGTTCTCAAGATCGAACCAGTTTGCGAATATGAAGCTTCCGGCAAGTCCGAAAGGTACCGAGAGAATGATCACTATCGGAATGAAAAGGCTCTCGTACAGGGCGCAGAGGATCAGATAGATGAATATGATGCAGATCGCGAATATCACAGCCACCGAATTTCCGCTGTCAGCCTCCTCGCGGGACATTCCTCCGAACTCATATCCGTAACCAGCCGGCAGTACTTCCTCGGCCACCTCGCGTACAGCCTGGATGGCCTGTCCGGAACTGTAGCCTTCGGCAGCCTGTCCGCTTATGGATATTGCTGTGAAGAGGTTGAATCTCGATATCGACTGAGGACCGTAGATCCTGGTCAGGGTCAGGTACTGGTTGATAGGGGACATCTCCCCGTTTGCGTTCCTCACGAACATGTTCTGGAGCGATTCCGTGTCAAGCCTGAACTCCGGTGCCGCCTGAAGCATTACTCGGTAGAGCTTCGAGAACCTGTTCATGTTTGACGCATAGCTTCCTCCTACATATCCGGAAAGCACGCTGAGGACATCACCAGGAGAAATGCCGTTCCTCTTGCACTGCACGGCATCTACCTCCACAAGATACATAGGGTATTTCGTGTCGAACGCAGTCTTTGCGCGCGATATTTCCTCACGCTGGTTCAGCCTGCTGATGAAGTCTTCCGTGATCTTCTGCAGATCTTCGAGCTTTCCGCCCTTCTGGTCCTGCACATAGATCTCGAATCCGTTGCTGGCTCCATATCCCGGGATCATGCCTCGGGTGTAGATCATGATGTCGGCTGAGGTTATGTCCGCAGTCCTTGCGTATATCTCCTCTATGATGGAGTCGATGTCTCCTCCTTCCTCACCACGCTCGTCCCAATGCTTGAGACGGATGACGAAGTTTCCTGTGGACGATCCCTGACCGAACATCATTCCCCATCCGGTTGTACGGGAGTATGCCTCGATCTGAGGGATGGTGCTGATCCTCCTGTCGATTTCCGAAAGGACCTTGTCAGTCTCTGCTATGTTTGTTCCCGGAGGAGTGCGCACATCGATGTTGATGGATCCCATGTCCTCCTTAGGGACAAGACCTGTCTTTGTGGTGGTCATGTAGTAGTACAGGCCGCCACAGGCTACAGCCAGAAGCAGGAAAGTTATCCATTTATGTTTGAAGAGGAACTTCACCATGCGCTTGTACTTGTTCACAAGTCCCTTGAATCCACGGTTGAAGGCTCTGCTGAATCTTGTCGAGAACTTAGGCTTCTTTCCCGGGACTATCTCTTCTGTCGGACGCATTATCAGGGAACAAAGCGCAGGGGAGAGCGTCAGGGAGTTGATGAGCGATATTCCCACAGCTACGGCCATGGTGAGACCGAACTGGGTGTAGAAGGTTCCTGTGGTGCCTCCCATGAAGCTTACAGGGATGAATACTGCCATGAACACGAATGTGGTGGTGATAAGGGCTGTCGTGATGCCTCCCATCGCATCCACTGTGGCATGATATGACGAGCGGTATCCTTCATCGAACTTGGCCTGCACGGCTTCCACCACCACGATGGAGTCGTCCACGACCGTTCCGATCACCAGCACGAGAGCGAAAAGGGTGATCATGTTGAGGCTGAATCCTGCTACATACAGGAAGGCGAATGTTCCCACGAGTGATACGATGATCGATATGGTCGGGATGATGGTCGACCTGAAGCTCTGAAGGAACACATATACGATCAGGATCACAAGGAGGATAGCCTCGATGAGGGTCTTGATCACATTGTGGATGGATGCGTCGAGGAAGTCCTTCGTACTCATCAGATCCACGATCTCCAGACCTTTAGGCAGGTCTGCGCGGATCTTCTCGACTTCCGCATCCACAGCCTCGATGATCTCGTTGGCATTCGATCCGGAAGTCTGGGAAATGCTTATGGTAGTGCCGGGATGGCCGTTTACCAGTCCCACATAGTCGTAGCTTCTCTCACCGAGCTCTATGGTGGCTACGTCCTTCAGACGGAGCACCGTACCGTCGCTTTCAGCGCGGATGACCATGTTTTCGTAGTCTCCTACCTCTTCATAGCGTCCGCGATACTTGAGCACATAACGGAATGTGTTTTCCGATTCTGTTCCAAGGGTTCCGGTAGGGGCTTCGAGGTTCTGTTCCGAGAGCACGGCCGATATGTCCGAAGGCATGAGGCCGTATTTCGCCATCTTTCCCGGATCCAGCCAGATGCGGAGGGAGTAGTCACCGCCACGCACATCCACCTCACCGACTCCGGCGATTCGCGAAAGCCTTGGCTCGATGTTGATCTTCAGGTAGTTGGTGATGAACTTCCTGTCAAAGGAATTGTCCGGGCTGTAGACCGCCAGTGTCTTGATGCGGCTGGTCTGGCGCTTGCGCACGGTCACACCGCTTCGCGTGACTTCTGCAGGCAGAAGGCTCTGGGCTGAGGCGATGCGGTTCTGTACATTGACCATCGCCATGTCTCCGTCAGTGCCCTGGCGGAAATATATCTGGATGTTTGCGGAACCGGTGTTTGTGGCCGAAGATACCATGTACATCATGTCCTCGACACCGTTTATGGCTTCCTCGAGGGGCACCAGCACGCTCTTCTGCACGGTCTCGGCGTTCGCACCGGCATAGGCTGCTGAAACGCTCACTGTCGGAGGCGCTATCTCGGGAAACTGCTCCACAGGAAGCTGCGACAGGCCTATGAATCCGAGCAGGAGTATCACCACGGAGATTACACCTGACAGGATAGGGCGGTCTATGAATGTCTTTATGTTCATTATTCAGCCTCCTCCTTGCTCTTTATCACGGCGCCTTCCTTGACAAGTCCTGCACCTTCCTTTATGATGACGTCTCCGACCTCAAGTCCTGCCTCCACTATGTACTCGACTCCATTGTTCTGCGGAGAGATCCTGATCTCCGTAGCCGAGGCCTTTCCGTCTATTACCTTGTAGACGAATACTCTGTCCTGGAGCTCGTAAGTGGCTGACTGAGGAATCACGATGCAGTCCTGGAGGGTCATCGGGATTATAATGGTTCCGCTGCCTCCGTTGCGAAGGAGGTGGTTGCGGTTGTTGAATACAGCCCTGAGGCTGACGGCTCCTGTGCTTTCGCTGATGGTACCGCTGATGGCGTTGATCTTTCCGGTGTGCTCGTAGGTCTCACCGTTGCTCATGACGAGCTCCACCTCAGGCATCTGCTTGATGGCGTTGTTAAGGGATCCATACTCCTGAACCATGTCGAGCATCTGGTTTTCCGCCATGGAGAAATATGCATATACCTTGCTGTCGTCGGACACTGTGACCAGCGGCTGAGCGATGTTGCTGTTTACAAGCGCACCTACACGGTATGGAATCATGGATGCGACTCCGTTTACTGGAGAACGGACCTCCGTATATGAGAGGTTGTTGCTGGCGTTGACCTCCTCTGCCTTGCAGAGTGCAAGTCTTGCTTCGGCCTCGATGAGGTCGTTCTGAGCGGTCATGAGGTCGAATTCTGAAACGACATCCTGCTCGTACAGGTCCTTGTTGCTCTCGAGGATGAGCTGTGCTGTGGACATGGCTGCTTCTGCACTCTTCACATTTGCCACGGCTATCTCGTATGCTGCCTTATATGGAGTCTGGTCTATGACGAACAGCACCTGGCCCTTATGAACGCTTTCGCCCTCTTCGATAAGGATCTCCGTGATCATTCCGCTGATCTGAGGGCGTATCTCCACTGTCTGCACACCGCTGATGGCGGCAGAATAGCCCGTCGTGAGGGTTCTTTCTCCCTTTGTGACGGTCATAAGTTCATAGTAGCTTTCTTTCTGTGATGTCTCTTTCTTCTGCTCTTTGCATGATATCATGGCGATAGCGCAGAGGAAGATGATGATGAGTGATGTTCTTTTCATTTACAATATATGTTTTGAGCGCACAAATATAACTATAAAATAGTTGTCTTCATACCAAATTAATCACTGTGCTGACACTCAGAAATGACATATCTCAAGGCTGGTCATGACTATGGCATATGCATGCCGGACAGTTTCATGGCCTTTCTTTTTGGCAGCCTGTGGTAAGATCCGTGCAAAACAGAAGCGTGCGGCCTGGGTCTAAGGCCGCACGCCTGTTGTGTTTATGAAATCGAGATTAGAAAATCTTGACCATAGGTGCTGAGATGGCTGCAGCCTGCTTCTTTTCAGCCCTGAAGCTGTTCTTGACATTCTTGTTGAAGCCTGCTGGCGCCATAATGCTCTGCTGAGTTGCTCCTTCAACCTTTGACAGTGTGTAAGGAAGCATTGTAGGACCATTGAATGGGAAGTAGCTTCCACTTCCGTTAGAAAGCATCGCTGCATATCCGAGACCACATACAGATGATACTCCGTCCTGGAATTCCAGCTCAACACCATTTACAGTGATATTTCCAGTGGCATATTCTGCTGTTGCCAGAGCGCTGCCGTCAGTAAGTACAAGAACGGCCTCGCCGTCGAAGTCGCAGTATCCGTATAGACCGAAATCTGTATCATGTTCTGTTCCACTGCTATCTGTAACAGAAAGAGCTGTTATGTATTCTTCGCAGAATTCAAGTCTGCCGTTGTTGTAATATGCAAAGAAGTAAACCTCTGATCCAAGTATATTGGTAAAGTCATACTCAAGCCATTCACCGCACTCCCATCCTGTTACTGCATACATGTAGTTAGGGTCTACGTCGTGAAGTGTGATTCTGTATGTCAAACCATTCTTGTCGGTAAGATCATAAGTGCCTATCCACTGGAGGTATGCCTCCTCGGGAACTTCCGGTTCGATTGTGAACTTGGTAGCTGCATATGTGCCTGTTGGCTCGCCAGAAGCATCATATCCTATAGCGAAAACATAGTATGTGTCACTAGGCATACGGCTTGTCTTGAGTGTACCAGGACCTACCTGTACCAAACCATACTTGTAGAGATCTTCCATTGTGTATCCATATTCAATGTATCCCTGAATCTGATCTACCATCATGAGCATGTATTCCTGAAGATAATTCTTACCCTCTTCGTCAGTGATTGCATACTCGGAAATGATATCGAATAAGTATATTGAATTCTCGTCGCATTCAACGGTGAAAATTTCTTCTCTATTCTCTCTTCCGGCATAAGTGATTGTCCACTCATCCGACTCCACGAGATTTGTGATGTCGGCCTTTGTTGTGAACTCGATGTCAGCAGGTATACCGTAAACTTCACCCTCGCTTGATAGACCGAAAACCACGAAAGTATAAGTGGTCTTTGCCTCGAGATCCTTTACGGTGATGTTCTTCCCGGTAGATTTCTGAAGGGTAATGTTGCCCTCTTTTTTCAGCTCTTCAACCTTAGCGCTAATTGCTTTGTTGATATCATTTTCAGTGGTTACGAACCAATACCATGTATCTTCTCTTTCACCGTTGTGAGTAACCCTGATTTTTGCAGAAGTCGCATCGGTCTCAGATACGGAGAGCGTGAATTCTATATCCTGATTGAGGGATGTTCCTCCATCGTTCTTGCCACCATCTTCTCCATTTTCCTTTGTACAGCTGAAGATGATAGCAATAGCTGCAAGCGCAGCAGCAAATTTAAATAAAGTCTTCATGTCGTATTTGTTTAAATAATTAAAATGCGAATAAACACCAAAGTTATACAATTATTATAAATTCTCCAAATCTAGGACCGTAATATAAGAATCGACCGGCATGAAATCCTGCCGGTCGATTCTTATATATAATTAGGGTTATGTCTGTATTGCGTTCCTTATGCTCTTGTTGCGAACTCAGCAACTGCCGGGCAGTTGGCAACGAGGTATGAAACTACTGCAGTGACTGTGAGCAGGATGAGGATGAGAGTTGCAAATGCATTTCCGAGGAAACGGAGTCTCTTCTCCCAGATATGGTTGCTCATTCCGATACTCTGGAGTGAGCTCCAGAAACCGTGTGTAAGGTGGAACCAAAGAGCAACGAACCAAACGATATAGATGGCTACCATCCACCAGTTGCTGAATGTCGCCTCAAGGAGAACATAGCATTTTTCAGGAGCTACGTGCTTGCCCTTGAACCACTCAAGATACTGCATCTCAGCCCAGAAGTGTGACATGTGGAATGCGATGAGTCCGAGAACGATCACTCCAAGAACGAACATGTTCTTTGATGCCCAGGACTCTGATTTTCCCTTATGGGTTACATCATAGCGCTGAGGACCGCGTGCCTTCCTGTTCTGCATGGTAAGGATGCCTGCATAGATGATATGGATTACGAAACCGAGTGCAAGGATCGGAACCATGATGTCGATCACTGGAGTTGCCATGAACCAGCATCCTCCGGCATACCAGCCTTCACCTGCTGCTTCGCCCCATGTTCCCTTGAGAACGTCGATCACGGCGAAGAAGTTGATTGTCGAGTGCATGAGCATGAAGACGATGAGGAAAAGTCCTGTCAAGCTCATGATAAGCTTCTTGGTAATTGAAGAAAGTGCCATAATAGTTTTATTGTCTTTTTAGTTAATATTCGGTAAGAATAGGCCTTATAGCCCTGCAAAGATATATTCTTTCTTGGAAGTTTCATAATAATTCGATACTTTTGTTTGCTTGAAATTTAGAAATACAACAGTTATGAGCACATACAGACGCGTTCTATTGAAATTGAGCGGTGAGAGCCTTGGAGGCCCTGCCGGAAAAGGTATTGATGAGAAGTGGCTTGCAGCGTATGCGGAGGAGGTCGCAGAGGCTGTAAAGAATGGTCTTCAGGTATCAATCGTTATCGGAGGCGGGAATATTTTCCGCGGTCTTCAGGGAGTCGGAAAGGGGTTTGACAGGGTCAATGGCGATAAGATGGGAATGCTCGCTACCGTGATCAACTCTCTTGGTCTTGCAATGGCGATACGTTCAGCCGGAGTTGAAGCAGAGGTGTTCACTGCGACTCCGATGATGCCTGTGGCAAGGTATTATATGAGGGATGATGCTGTCGCAGTTATGGAGCGTGGCGGTGTGGCCTTGATTGCTGGCGGCACAGGTAATCCTTATTTCACGACAGATTCGGGTGCGGCTCTCCGTGCGTTGGAGATCGGTGCTGATGCTCTTCTCAAGGGAACACGCGTGGACGGAGTGTATACCGCTGATCCGGAGAAGGATCCGACTGCCGTCAAGTATGAGGAACTGAGCTTTGACAAGGCAATAGAAGACCGCCTCAAGGTCATGGACCAGACGGCGTTTGCTCTCTGCCGTGAAGGCAACATGCCTATCATCGTGTTCGATATGAACCAGAAGGGCAACCTTACCAAGCTTGTAAAGGGCGAGAAGGTCGGCACCTTGGTGCATGTATAAACAAATAAAACCACAATACTATGATTACAAGAGCAAAAGAAATCCTGGCAACAGCAAAAGACAAGATGTCTCATGCTGTCACTCACCTCGATGAGGAACTCAAGACATACCGTGCCGGCAAGGCAAACCCTATGGTGTTCAACAGTGTGATGGTTGACTATTATGGCAGCCCTACACCTATCCCGCAGGTAGCATCTGTGACTACACCTGATGCCAAGACCCTCATGCTTCAGCCTTGGGAGAAGAAGATGATCGCTGCCATCGAGAAGGCTATCCTCGATGCAAATATCGGTCTCACTCCTTCAAATAACGGTGAGAGCATCCGTTGTACAGTTCCGCCTCTTACCGAGGACCGTCGTAAGGAGCTCATCAAGAAGGCAAAGGCAGCAGGCGAGAACGCAAAGGTAAGCGTACGTAATGCACGTCGCGACGCTATCGAGAGCCTCAAGAAGGCAAACAAGGACGGTATGCCTGAGGACCTTCAGAAGGAGTACGAGCAGCTCGTGCAGAAGGAGACAGACGCTTTCTCAAAGAAGATTGACGAGCTCGTGGCTGCAAAGGAGAAGGACATGATGACAGTGTAGTCGATTTCGACCTTATCACGACGAAACTTGTCATTATTGACTTTGTTTAGCGAAACATGTTATTCTGACCTTGTTCAGTTAAACTTGTCATTTCGATCAAGTCGAGACGAAACATGTCATTTCGAGCTTGTCGAGAAATCTAAATTACTATATTTGTAACCATTATGGGAACCTATCGATTTAGCAGCTTCGGTTTTTATTATTTCTATTTCCAGAAAAGGGGATAGGCCGGACGTTGCGTGTCGATAGATATAGAATATGATGCTGTCCGGTGTGCTATACGCCGGACAGCTTTTATGAATGCTGGACATGTAAAATACTGATCTTCAATAATTTAACACTCAACACGGTGGGGTGAATTTACCCACCGTGTTGCTAGTGAAAGTTCTGATAGTCAATAGGTTATGTGTCCATAGATTTGGAGTTTATGAGTAAAAGGATAGCGATACAGGGAGTCAAGGGCTGCTTTCATGAACAGGCGGCAAGACTTTTTTATGAGGAACACGGGCACATGGTGCCGGAGATTGTCGAGTGCCTTACTTTCGAAAGCCTGTATGAAAGCATGAATGCCGGGAAGGCTGATGCCGCGGTGATGGCGATAGAAAACACCGTTTCCGGAGGACTTCTTCCCAATTTTGAGCTGCTTCGTAAGTACGACCATAGGATAAAGGGCGAGGTGTTCCTGCGTATCCAGCAGAACCTGATGGCACTTCCTGGGCAGAAGATAGAGGACATCAGGGAGGTGCGCACACACTATATGGCCATCAATCAGACCCGTGAATTCTTCAAGGATTATCCGTGGATCAGGCTTGTGGAGTCTGAGGATACGGCGAAAAGTGCGGCTGAACTTGCTGCCGAAGGCCTGAAAGGAGTCGGAGCAGTGGCTTCTACCTTGGCAGCAGACCTTTATGGCCTTGAAATACTTGCTGAAAGCATAGAGACCTACAAGCAGAATTTTACAAGGTTCCTGATACTCGATGACTCTCTGGAAGTCGACCGGCAGAAGATCGACAAGTCGTCAATGTGTTTCACATTGTCGCATACTCCAGGTTCGCTGGCTCATGTGCTCACGATCCTGTCGTTCTATGGAATGAACCTGACAAGGATACAGTCCCTGCCTATACCGGGGCAGGAGTGGCAGTACTTCTTTTACGTCGACATAAAGTTCGATGACTATGTCCGCTATGAGCAGGCCCTGGCCGCAGTGCGTCCGTTGATGGAAGATCTGAGAATTTTAGGAGAATATACATCTGCAATATGATAATCAGTCCAGCACGCAGGACCGCATCGGTCCAGGAATACTACTTCTCGCGCAAGCTCAAGGAGATTGCGCAGATGAATGCCGAGCGCAAGTCGGCAGGAATGCCGCCTGTCATCAACCTCGGCATCGGATCCCCTGACGGGATGCCTCCGCAGGAGGCTGCCGATGCGCTTCGCGCCTCGGCCCTCCAGCCCGGCAATCACGCTTACCAGAGCTATGTCGGCCTTCCTGAACTGAGGCAGGCGTTTGCAGACTGGTATGCCCGATGGTATGGTGTGACGCTTGATCCGGCAAAGGAGATCCAGCCGCTGGTGGGATCCAAGGAAGCCATTCTGCTTATATCACTGGCCTTTCTTGACAAGGGCGACAAGGTGCTTGTCCCTGATCCGGGTTATCCTACATATACTTCTGCGTCAAGATTGGTTGAGGCTGAGATCCTGACATATGATTTGTGCGAGGAGAAAGGCTGGCAACCGGATTTCGATGCGCTTGAGGCGATGGACCTCAGCGATGTCAAGATGATGTGGACCAACTATCCTAATATGCCGACAGGTGCTCCGGCCTCTGAGGAACTATATGCTAAGCTTGTTGATTTCGGCAGAAAGCATGGAATCATGATCTGCAACGACAACCCATACAGCTTTATTCTTAACGACAATCCGCTGTCGATCCTGGCGCAGCCGGGAGCCATGGAGTGCTGTCTGGAGCTGAATTCGCTCAGCAAGGCGCATAACATGGCCGGCTGGCGAATAGGAATGGTCGCTGCCGAGGCTGACGTGATCGCCCAGATCCTCAAGGTGAAGAGTCAGATGGACTCGGGAATGTTCAAGCCGCTTCAGCTTGCCGCCATCGAGGCCCTGAAGCAGGGACCGGAATGGTTTGCCCAGCTTAATGAAGAGTATGCGCGTCGTCGTGTATTGGCTGGCGAAATCTTCGATCTGCTGGGTGCGGAATATGACAGGAATTCGTCAGGAATGTTCCTGTGGGGAAGGGTCGCTGTAAATCCGGGCGAAGCAGGGACATCTCCAGGCCAGCAGCTGTCTGATAAGATACTGTACGAAGCCGGAGTCTTCATCACGCCGGGCTTCATATTCGGCAGAAATGGTGAAAATTACATACGCATTTCGCTCTGCGCCAAGCCGGAGGTGCTGCAGGAAGCAAAAAATCGCGTAATGCGTGCTATGCAAGTTGCTGATAGTGAATAGATTATCGTTGTGTCCGCCTGGCGGGGAAGGCAGGGCAATTGCGCAAAACGTTGGTTGATAGAAAGTTAGGAGGAACGGGTTATGAAAGTAGGAATCGTAGGACTAGGATTGATAGGCGGCTCTATGGCCATAGACCTCAAGCGCAAGGGGTTTGCGGATGAGGTGCTGGGAGTGGAGTCGGAGCCAGTGAATGCTTCGGCTGCGGAAAAGATAGGTCTGGTTGACCGCATCGTCACCCTCGACGAGTGTGTGCACGAATGTGATGTGACAGTGCTGGCTGTGCCGGTAGGTGCCGCAGTCAGGCTGCTTCCGGAGATACTCGATGCTTATGCAGCGCAGAAGCACAATGGCGGATGTCAGACCGGAGATGTGCCTGGAAAGGTGGTCATGGATGTGTGCTCGACCAAAGAGCATCTCACAAGAGCTGTGAAATATCATCCGGCAAGAAAGCAGTATGTGGCATCTCACCCGATGGCAGGTACTGAGTACAGCGGACCGTGGGCTGCGATGCCGGGCCTGTTTGACGGTCATGCATGCATCATCTGCGATTCGGAGGAATCCTCTCCCAAAGCGCTACGTACAGTTGAAGAACTGTATGATGCCTTGAACATGAGGACAATATACATGAATTCGTCGAGTCATGATGTGCACACGGCTTATGTATCTCACATATCCCACGTGACTTCTTTTGCCCTTGCGCTGACCGTCCTTGACAAGGAAAGGGACGAGAAGCATATATTCGACCTGGCCTCGGGAGGATTCTCCTCGACGGTACGTCTGGCAAAGAGCAGCCCGGATATGTGGGTTCCTATCCTGACCCAGAACAGGGACAATGTCCTGCATGTGATGGATACATATATTGAGAAGATGAATGCGTTCAGGCAGGCGATCGCCCAGGGGGATGAGGAGGCTGTCAGGGGGCTGATCGAGGAGGCTAACCGTATACGGAGGATCATCAGGTAGAAAGCAAAAGTAAAGATATATGGCAGACAAGAAATTAGATCTCATTCCTTTATATGATTGGGGAATGTTTACAGAGCCGAGACCTAGCGTTGTTGCAGGTCCATGTAGTGCTGAAAGCGAAGAACAGGTGCTGGAAACGGCGAAAGGCCTGCGCGAGTTGGGAATCAATGTATACCGTGCAGGTATATGGAAGCCGAGGACTCATCCGGGATGTTTTGAGGGTGCCGGTTCGGAGGGCCTCCGCTGGATGCAGAAGGCCAAGAAGGAGTATGGCCTTAAGATCGCTACGGAAGTGGCGAGTGAAAAGCATGTGTTCGAATGCCTCAAGTTCGGCGTGGACCTGGTATGGATAGGAGCCAGGACTACATCCAATCCTTTCCTTGTTCAGGAAATCGCAGATGCACTCAAGGATACGGATATCCCTGTGCTTGTGAAGAACCCGGCAAACCCTGATCTGGACCTGTGGATCGGTGCGCTTGAAAGGTTGAACCGTGCAGGCATAAAGAAGCTTGGCGTTATCCATAGGGGCTTCTCGACATTCGATAAGATCAATTATCGCAATGACCCGCAGTGGCAGGTGGCGATAGAGCTCAGGAACCGCTTCCCGGAACTCCCGTTCTTTGTAGATCCGAGCCATATGGCAGGATGCAAGGACTATATCCGCGAAATCAGCCAGAGGTCGCTTGACCTTGGTTTTGAGGGACTTATGATAGAGTCTCATTGCAACCCTTCATGTGCTCTCAGCGATGCGAAGCAGCAGCTGACTCCGGACGAGCTCAGTGACCTGCTTTATAAGCAGATCAAGGTGAAGGACAAGGATTCGGATTCTCCGGAATGGAAGGAAAACATCGATCAGCTCAGAGCCAAGATAGATGTGATCGACGAGAACCTTCTATATGCCCTGGGTTCGCGAATGAAGATAAGCCGACAGATAGGCGAGTTCAAGAAGAACAGCAATATTGCCATTCTTCAGACATCCCGTTGGGATGCCGTGCTTGCCAAGGTGATTGCAAAAGGAACGGAATACGGACTGTCCGAAGACTTCCTGAAGGCGGTCTTCAATGCAATTCACGAGGCCTCGGTAGAGGTACAGAACGAGATTATTTCAGGTAAGACAGAAGAGCGGCTGTAAATGCCTCATGGTCACCCTCCTCGAGGAAGACTGTCTTTATGGGAGCATAGAACAGCCTCTGCTTCAATGATTCAGGGACTGCCTTGGAGTCACGTACTCTCTGGCAGTCCTTTTCCGTAGTCATAATTACCGAGGTTGGGAATTTGTCTGCAGCATCTCTGATGGAAAGGATGTCTGCCCTGCTGAATTTGTGGTGGTCCGGGAAATTGAAGTGCTTTACGATCTTGTATGTGCTCATCAGATGTCTTTCCAGCGGAGTGTCGTCTGCTATTCCTGAGAACAGGATGAGGTTCTTTGCATAGAGATACCTTGCATCACCTTCCGGGAAGATGGGCTGAGGGGTGTCATATGCGATAGTCGTGAAGAACAGCTTCTGTCTGCTCTTGTCGATTCCGAGTCCTTTGGCCCATTTTCCTTTTTCCCACCCGTCAAGGAACTTGGGACATTTGGAGACGATGACGATGTCTGCGGCCTTGATCCTTTCGGGGAGGTCCCTCAGTTTTCCCACAGGCATGAGGTGGTCCTTATGCAGAGGTCTGTTATAGTCTACAAGAACTATGTTTACGCTGGCTTTGATGGCTCTGTGCTGGAATGCATCGTCAAATATGATCAGATCGGCTTTCGGGAAGTCCTTGTGGATGCATCTGCGGCCCTTCTTGGAGGTCTTGACCGACTGTGGATCCGTAAGGAATCCGCATCCTTCCACCCTCGATTTGTCTACGGCAACTGTGATCATCGGGAACTTCTTCTTGATCTGCAGCGGCTCGTCTCCATAGTCAAGTGCCCTGCCGTCCGCTACGACCTGCTGGAAGCCTTTGCTTTTGCGTTTGTATCCCCTTGACAGCACGGCAATGTCTTTCCCGTACCAGTCCTCATGCTGCATCAATGTCCTGATTATCATCTCGGTATGAGGGGTCTTTCCGGTTCCTCCAACCGTGATGTTTCCGACACAGATCGACGGAACCGAAGGGGTGTGCACCTTCTTCAGCCCGTTGTTGTAAAGCATGTGTCTTATCTTGAGAGACACCCAATATGGAAAGAGCAATATCCTGTCAATCATAATCTATATGCCATAAACATTCCCTGCTTCCGGAGCCTGATATCCTCCCCAGCGCTCGACGATGTAGTCGAGGGTTGAGAAAAGCTCCTGAGGGTCATTAAGTGTTACCAGTTTAAGTCGGGTTTCCTTGAAGTCGGGGAGTCCCTTGAAGTAGCATGAGAGATGTCTTCTCATTTCCAGTACCCCGACACGGTCTCCCTTGAGTTCCAATGACTTGGCCAGATGCTTCTTTGCCAATGCCACCCTGTCGGAAACGCTCATCTGAGGCAGCAGCTCACCTGTCTGGAGGTAGTGGCGTATCTCCTTGAAAATCCATGGATGGCCATATGTCGCACGGCCTATCATGATGCCGTCCACTCCATAGCGGTCGAAATATTCCTTAGCCTTTTCTGGCGAGGTGATGTCTCCGTTTCCTATGATAGGGATATGCATGCGCTGGTTTTCTTTCACCTTGCCTATCAAGGTCCAGTCCGCCTCTCCCTTATACATCTGGCAACGGGTTCTGCCGTGGATGGTAAGCGCTTGAATTCCAACGTCCTGCAGCCTTTCGGCAAGTTCCACTATGATCTTGGAGTCTTCGTCCCATCCAAGCCGGGTCTTAACGGTTACCGGCAGTTTGACAGCTTCGACGACCTGACGGGTGATCTCCACCATCTTGTCCGGCTCCCTCATCATTCCCGATCCGGCTCCGCGTCGTGCGATCTTGCTTACCGGACATCCGAAGTTGATGTCGACCAGGTCCGCTCCGTGGCCGCCTGTGATCTCCGCTGCTCTCTCTGCCATCACTGCCGCTTCTACCATAGCTTCAGGGATATTACCGTAGATCTGAATGCCTATCGGAGATTCGTAGTCGTAAGTTACCAGCTTTTCCAGAGATTTGCGGGCGTCACGTATCAGACCGTCAGATGAAACGAACTCCGTATACATCATGTCTGCGCCGTATTCCTTGCACACAAATCTGAAGGATGCGTCTGTCACATCCTCCATCGGCGCCAGAAAAAGTGGCTTTTCTCCCAAATCTATGTTCCCGATTTTCATACAAACTGCAAAATTACTAAAATTATCTGTAAATTTGCCCGCTTTTTGGCTGTCTGCAAGTTTTTGTTGGCCTTCTGCTTGCTTTTGGCTGAAAATTAATTTGTAAATTTGTAAGGATAAACAGATATGACAATGACAAGAATTACCACAGTCGGTGTACTTACTTCAGGTGGTGATGCACCGGGAATGAATGCGGCGATAAGAGCCGTGACCAGAGCTGCTATCTATAACGGTTGGAAAGTCAAAGGTATATACAGGGGTTGGGAAGGTCTCATCAACAATGAGATAAAGGATTTTACATCTGAAAGCGTGAGCGGTACCATCAACCGCGGAGGTACTATTCTCAGGACTGCCCGCAGCAAGGATTTCATGAACGAGGAAGGCCGTGCGAAGGCATATGAAAACCTGAAGGCCCAGGGTATAGATGCGTTGATCGTAATAGGAGGCAATGGCTCGTTGGCAGGTGCGCAAGTGATTGCTGCTGAGTATGATATGCCGTGTGTAGGTCTTCCGGGAACAATCGATAACGATCTCTATGGTACGGATACTACCATCGGTTATGATACTGCCCTCAATACCATCATGGATTGTGTCGACAAGATCCGCGATACCGCCAATTCCCATAACCGCATTTTCTTCGTTGAGGTGATGGGTCGTGATGCCGGATTTCTTGCACAGAATGCTGCCATCGCTACCGGAGCGGAGGCTGCCATCATACCTGAGGACAAGACCGATGTCGACCAGCTGGCGACATTCATCGGCAGAGGCGTACGCAAGAGCAAGAACAGCTCTATCGTGCTTGTGTCCGAGAGCAAAAAGGATGGTACCGGCGGTGCCCAGTATTATGCGGACCGTCTTGTTCACGAGTATCCGGAATTCGAGGCACGAGTGACGATTCTCGGTCACCTTCAGCGTGGTGGTATTCCTACGGCTCAGGACCGTATCCTTGCCAGTCGTCTTGGAGTGGCTGCCATAGAGGCCCTCAAGGATGGTCAGCGCAACATCATGGTCGGGGTCAAGAATGACCAGATAGTGTATGTGCCTTTTAACAAGGCAATCCGTATCGACAAACCTATCGATCGTGAACTTATCAATGTTTTGAATGTCTTGTCGATATAGATTTTTATTTGTCGATAAAAGTGTGTAAATTTGTAAAATTTATTGCGTTATCACGATGGAAATTAACGATAGTTTGAATCTGGCGGAGTTCGAGGCGATCCTTTCCGGTGCCGATAAGGCGGAAATATCCGCAGAGGGTCGCGAAAATGTTGAGAAATGCTATGAGTTTCTGAAGGACTTTGCCAAGGATAAGGTCATATACGGCATCAATACAGGTTTCGGTCCTATGGCTCAGTACAGGATCGATGATGCTCATTTGAGAGAACTACAGTATAACATAATCCGCAGTCACTCTGCCGGTGCAGGCAAGCCTCTTGATACGGTTTATGTCCGCGCTGCAATGATTGCCCGCATGATGACCTTCATGCAGGGACATTCCGGCGTGAACATTCAGACTGTCGAGCTGCTGAAGGAATTCATCAATCGTGATATATGTCCTCTCATTCCTGAGCATGGCAGCGTGGGTGCAAGCGGTGACCTTGTCCAGCTTGCCCATATCGCCCTGGCTCTGATAGGCGAGGGTGAGGTGTTCTACAAGGGCGAGAGACGCAAGGCGTCTGAGGTTCTTGCTGAAAACTCGCTTCAGCCGCTTCAGATGTATCTTCGTGAGGGACTTGCGGTTACCAATGGTACTGCAGTGATGACCGGAATAGGTCTTGTCAATCTTCTGAAAGCTTCCAAGCTGCTCGATTGGAGCCTTAAGGCTTCTGTGCTGATGAATGAGATCGCTTCGTCGTATGATGACCTCATGTCGGAAAAGCTTAATGGCTTGAAGCGTCATCCGGGTCAGCAGGTCGTTGCTGAGAAGATGCGTGGGATCTCTGCAGGCAGCGGAATGCTGCTCAAGCGTGAGGCTGAGCTTTATCGCCACAGCGAGGAGACGGTGTTTACTCACAAGGTGCAGCCATACTATTCTCTTCGCTGCATCCCTCAGATTCTCGGTCCGGTCTGGGATACTCTGAAGAATGTCGAGAAGGTTCTTGTTGCCGAGCTCAACTCTGCTGACGACAACCCGATAATCGACATAGAGGACGCAAATGTTTATCATGGCGGAAACTTCCATGGTGACTATGTCTCCTTCGAGATGGATAAGCTGAAGATTGCAGTTACAAAGATGACCATGCTTACCGAGCGTCAGATGAACTATCTTTTCCATGACAGGATCAACGGCATTCTTCCGCCGTTCGTGAATCTGGGAGAACTCGGATTGAACTATGGACTTCAGGCGGCTCAGTTTACGGCGACTTCGACGACAGCCGAGTGCCAGACCCTCTCTAATCCGATGTATGTCCACTCGATTCCGAACAATAACGACAATCAGGACATCGTGAGCATGGGAACAAACTCTGCTCTCATCTGCCGCCATGTGATAAACAACGCTTATCAGGTTATGGCAATCCATATGATGGCTCTGGCGCAGGCAGTAGACTGTCTGGGCATTGCGGACCGTCTTGCTCCGGCAACCCGTGAGATGTATGACGGCATCAGGGCTTTAGTTCCTGTGTTTGTGGAGGATACACCGAAGTATCAGGAGATTGAAACGATTATCAATTGGCTTTCAAAGTAATGGAAACTCAAACTATGAAATATGCTCTTGTGACAGGCGCAAGCCGTGGTATCGGACGTGCGGTCGCTGTAAAGCTTGCGGAATGCGGCTTCAGGGTCATCATCAATTTCGCTTCCAATGTCGAGGAGGCTCAGAAGACCTTGGATATGGTGCGTGAGAAGGGCTCTGACGGAGAACTTCTCCAGTTCGACGTTGCCGATGCTGCAGCTGTTCAGGCTGCGATAGGCGGTTGGCAGGCGGCTCATAAGGATGAATATATCTCTGTGCTGGTGAATAATGCCGGTATCAGAAAGGATAATCTGATGATGTGGATGCCTCAGGAAGACTGGCACAAGGTGCTGTCGACTTCGCTGGACGGTTTCTACAATGTCACTCAGCCGTTGCTCAAGCCTATGATCGTGAAGAAATGGGGACGTATCGTGAATGTGGCTTCTCTTTCAGGCATCAAGGGCATGGCGGGTCAGACCAATTATTCGGCAGCCAAGGGAGGAATGATTGCCGCTACCAAGGCTTTGGCTCAGGAGATTGCCAAGAAGAACATTACCGTCAATGCAGTAGCTCCCGGTTTCATCAAGACTGATATGACAGGAGACCTGAACGAGGCTGAACTGAAGAAGTTCATTCCTGCGGGACGTTTCGGTGAGGCTGCAGAGGTTGCGGAACTTGTGGCATTCCTTGTATCTGATGCTGCGGCATATATAACGGGCGAGGCAATTTCTATTAACGGAGGATTATATACTTAGGATATGAATAACAGGGTGGTCATAACAGGAATGGGAATCTATTCCTGCATAGGTAAGAACAAGGAAGAGGTTCTGAAGTCTCTGCTGGAGGAACGTTCGGGTATCGGAGTGGATCTCGTGCGTAAGGAGCTCGGCTACAGGTCGGGCCTTACCGGTATTCTTGAGAAGCCGGATCTCAAGGGACTTCTTGACAGAAGACAGCGTCTGTGCCTGTCGGAGCACGGTCAGTATGCTTACGTAGCAACTCTTGAGGCTCTTAAGCAGGCCGGCATCGACGATGAGTTCCTTGCAAAGAGGGAAGTGGGAATCCTTTACGGAAATGACAGTAGTGCGGAACCTGTCATAACAGGTATCGACATCATCAGAGAGAAGAAGAAGACTGTATTGGTGGGGTCCGGAAACATCTTCCAGTCAATGAACTCGACTCTTACCATGAACCTTTCCACCATCTTCAATCTTCGTGGAATCAACTTTACCGTTTCCGGAGCATGTGCAAGCGGTTCGCATGCAATTGGAATGGGTTATCTCATGATCAGGCAGGGACTTCAGGACTGCGTGATCTGCGGTGGTGCGGAAGAAGTCAACAAGTATGCGATGGGTAACTTTGATGCCCTGAGTGCATTCTCGATCAGAGAAGATGAGCCAGCAAAGGCATCCCGCCCGTTCGACAAGAACCGTGACGGACTTGTACCAAGCGGTGGAGCGGCTACAGTGATACTTGAAAGTTACGAATCAGCAGTCAGGAGAGGTGCTGAAATCATCGCAGAGGTTGTCGGATATGGATTCTCGTCAAACGGTGACCATATCTCAGTGCCTAATGTCGACGGCCCGAAGAGATCTCTGGAGATGGCGCTGAAGGATTCAGGACTGGAACTTTCGCAGATCGGTTATGTGAATGCACATGCTACATCCACTCCTGTGGGAGATATGAACGAGGCAAAGGCAATAGCTGAGGTGTTTGGTGAACATAAGCCTTTTGTGACTTCGACCAAGTCGTTTACCGGTCATGAGATGTGGATGGCGGGTGCCAGCGAGGTGATCTATTCGATCCTTCAGATGCAGAATGATTTCATTGCTCCTAACCTGAACTTTGAGGAACCTGACGAAGCTTCTGCCCTTCTCAACATACCGAAGGAAAGGGTCAACGGAGGCTTTGATGCCTTCCTCAGCAATTCGTTCGGATTCGGCGGAACAAATTCATCCCTTGTTATAAAGAAATGTCAGCAGTAACCTATTGAAAAACTAATTTACAAAGAATATGACACAGACAGAAATTATTGAAAAAGCCAAGGAGGTCTTGGCAAATGAGTTCGAGGTTGATATCGAAACCATCACTCCTGAGGCACCATTGAAGGAGACTTTGGATCTTGACAGCCTTGATCTGGTAGACGTTGTTGTTCTGGTAGAGCAGAACTTTGGAGTTACACTTACCGCTAATGATTTTATCGGTGTGACTACTTTCGGAGATTTCTATCAGATGCTCAATAAAAAGATGAATGAGTAAAGATTCGCAGCGCGAGTGGAGCGGGAAATCAAGGGGAGGTAGTTTCGGCTACAGTTTCTTTGTACATACCATCAGACTTATCGGTGTAAGGAGTGCCTATTGTATAATGGCACTCATTGTCGTTTATTTCCTGATGTTTGCACCAAAGGCTACCAAGGCCATCTGGCAGTATAACAGAAGGCGTCTGGGATATGGATTTTTCCGTTCACTCAAGGAACTCTATTGCCATTATTATGTCTTCGGCCAGACCTTGATAGACAGGATAGCCCTGCGAGGAGGCATGGCCGGCAGATATTCGTTCGAGTTTGATAACTATGAGCGTTTTCTGCAGATTATCGACAGTGGCAAGGGAGTGGTGATGATCGGTGCGCATGTAGGCTGCTGGGAAGCAGGTTCTGCATTCTTCGGAAAATATGGCAAGAAGATAAACATTGTCATGTACGACGCCGAGCATTCACAGATAAAGAAGGTGCTGGAGGAGAATGCGCAGGAGAGCGATTTCAAGATAATTCCCATCAATCAGGATGCGATTGCAGCCATGCTTCAGATTACAGGGGCATTGAGTGACGGAGAGTATGTCTGCTTCAACGGGGACAGATATGTTGACTTGAATTCATCTGTTCCTGCCGAATTTCTTGGAGCCGAGGCACAGTTCCCGAAAGGGCCTTTCCTCATTGCTTCAAGATGTCGTGTTCCTGTAGTATTCTATTATGCAATGCGTGAGCCTGGAATGAAATACAGGTTCATCTTTACAGAGGCAGAATGCTCTGGCCGCATGAAGACAGAGGATCTTCTGAGTCAGTACCTTCACTCATTGGAATCAATTGTGAGACGATACCCTCGTCAATGGTTTAATTTTTATCCGTTTTGGAAAAGCAATGAAACTCACAAAACCGCTTGAAAAAGTTTATACCCAGGAGCAGAAGTCAGCTCTTGAGGCTCAATTCCTTGCACAGCAGATAGCTTTTGCACCTGTAGTATTCCAGGTGTCAAGGCTGATGATAAAGTTTGGCATTCTCGAGTCCCTCGCAGACAACTACAAGGGATTGACCCAGAAGGAGATCGCGCAGAAGGCCGGTATCTCTGACTATGCGGCACAGGTGCTTCTCGAAGCATCTCTTTCGATAGGAACGGTATTGGCCAAGGAGGACAGGTATGTGCTCTCAAAGGCAGGATGGTTCCTTTTGAACGACAAGATGGTAAGGGCCAATCTCGATTTTAATCATGATGTCAATTATATGGGTCTTTTCTACCTTGAAGAGGCTCTGCTTAACGGAAAGCCTGAAGGACTTAAGGTCTTCGGTGACTGGCCTACAATTTATGAAGGACTGTCATCATTGCCTGAACAGGTGCAGAAGAGCTGGTTCGGTTTCGATCATTACTATTCTGACTGCTCCTTCGAGGAGGCCCTTCAGCTTGTGTTCAACTCAGGCAGGAAGGTGCGCCGTCTGCTCGACGTGGGAGGAAACACAGGACGCTGGGCAATGCAGTGCGTCGGATTTGACCCTGAGGTGGAAGTGACTATCATGGACCTTCCTCAGCAGTTGCAGATGATGCGTGAGCAGACAGCCGGTAAGCCTGGAGCAGACCGCATCCATGGATATGGAGCAAATCTTCTGGACGAGTCAGTGAAATTCCCTGCTCCACCGTTTGACGTGATATGGATGAGCCAGTTCCTTGACTGCTTCTCTGAGGCTGAGGTGACAAGCATCTGCAGCCGTGCAGCGGCTTCAATGGACGAGAACAGCCGTCTTTATATAATGGAGACATTCTGGGACCGTCAGAAATATGAGACTGCGGCATACTGCCTTACAATGACAAGCATCTACTTTACTGCACTTGCAAACGGAAACAGCAAGATGTATCATTCTGACGACATGACCAGATGTGTAGAGGCTGCCGGTCTTGAGGTCGAGCAGGTGGTAGACGGACTTGGAATGGGACATTCAATAATGATCTGTAAGAAGCGCGTCTGATGAATATAGAGGAACTTATACCCCAGCGGGCTCCCATCATCATGGTCGATGAATTTATGGGAGTCGAAGATAATGTGTCAAGGTCCGGGCTTACTGTGCGGGAGGATAATTTCTTCCTTGACGGAGATGTTCTGACCGAGTGCGGACTTATCGAGCACATTGCGCAGTCTGCTGCAGCACGCGTAGGATATGTATGCAGGCAGATGAATGTACCTGTACCTATCGGCTTTATCGGATCGGTTGACAGATTTTCGATAGACAGGCTACCGAGGTTGGGGGATAAGATACTTACTACCATAACTGTTCTGCAGGAGGTGATGCAGATCACTCTCATACAGGCCACCTGTGCCATTGACGGGCAGGAGGTGGCAGGATGCAGGATGAAAATATTTCTTGATACCGATGATAAGGAAAAGGAAAGATAAGGAACAGGTGCTGCTGTCAAATACTACAAAGATAAAGGTCCGCTTCAGTGAAGTGGACTCTATGCGTATTGTATGGCATGGCAATTATGTGAAGTTCTTTGAGGATGGAAGGGAAGCATTCGGAATGAGATATCCGGGGCTTGGATACATGGATATATATGCGGGAGGTTATACCGCTCCGATAGTGGATATGCAGCTTCAGTATCTGAAGCCGTTGACAATAGGTCAGGAAGCTGTGGTGCAGACTGATTATATTGCAACGGATGCAGCAAAGATATGTTTCCGCTACCGGATAATGAATCTCGATGGAGAGCTGGTGGCTAGAGGCAGCACCATGCAGGTCTTTGTGGATCTCAACGGAGACCTGTCACTTAACAACCCGCCTTTTTATGAACAGTGGAAGAAGAAATGGCTGAACAGGTAAGAAGAATATATTTTGCTGCCGAGAGCGTGCTCACGGCTCTTGGAGACCTTTCGCAGACGATGGAGGCGATGGCTCAGGGACGGAGCGGTCTGGCTTATCGTCCTGAATATGATGTCATTGCAGGTTGCATTGACAGGAATCATCCTATGGCTCGACACAGGGATGGTTTCACCCGTTTCGAGTCTCTTGTCATCAATCAGGTCGAGGATGTATGCAAGCAGGCAGGAGTGTCTTTGGAATCACCGTCTTCAAGACTGGTCATTTCCACTACCAAAGGCAATGTCGATCTGCTGGCGGAACATGGACTTGTTCCGGAGTCATACCTTTATGCATCAGCTTCTGCAATAGCATCGCACTTTAATGCATGCCATAGACCGATAGTCATATCAAATGCCTGCATATCAGGCCTTTCGGCGATGGTTGTGGCTAGGAATATCCTTCTTGACAAGGAGGTTGACAATGTTGTCGTTGTGGGCTGCGATGTGCTTTCCGAATTCATAGTCGAGGGATTCCGGTCGTTCAAGTCGATAAGCGCACAGTCATGCCGTCCATATGATGACCTGCGTGACGGACTGTCTCTGGGAGAGGCTTGCGGAGCAGTCGTGCTTACTGCCTGCCGCGAGAAGGCTGCCACTTCGTGCATAGAACTTTGCGGTGGTGCTGTGACAAATGATGCAAATCATATTTCAGGTCCATCACGGACGGGCGACGGATTGTTCTATGCCATGGATCAGGCGATGAAGCAGGCCGGCATCATGGCAGAGCAGGTAAGTTTTGTCAATACCCATGGCACTGCTACGAGGTATAACGACGAGATGGAGAGCAAGGCGGTTGCATGGGCAGGACTTTCAGATACACCTCTCAATGCGGTCAAGGGATATATTGGACATACTCTGGGCGCGTCCGGCGTAGTTGAGGCGATCATCTGCGCGCAGGAGCTCAGAAATGATGTGATTTATGGCAGCAAGGGCTTCTCGACTCCGGGAACACCTTGCCCCGTCGCGATAACTCCGGAAACAAGAACCGGCAGGGAACTGACATGCTGCGTCAAGACTGCGTCAGGATTCGGCGGATGCAACGCTGCAGTAGTACTTTGCAAGGAGGGAACAGGGGCAGCGGAGCGCCGTGAACGCACTAGACAGGCGGCGGTGACTTCCGAGTATGATCTTCCGCAGTCGGATATGCCTTTTGCAGACTTCATCAGGCAGGAATTCAAGGCTTTTGATTCGCCGAACATGAAGTTCTACAAGATGAGTGACCTCTGCAAGGCAGTCTATGTGTCTGTAGAGAATCTCCTGGCGGGAAATGAGGGATTCGCTCAGGCAGAACCGGTGCGCAGGGCGATAGTGCTGGCCAACAAAGTGTCGTCACTTGAGTCTGATATGCAGCATCAGGTGATTGTAAACCAGCATAATGAGGAGGGTGCTTCTCCGGCGGTATTTGTGTACACCTTGCCTAACGTGGCAGCAGGAGAGATGTGTATAAGACATAAGATCCAGGGTGACAATACCTTCTTCATCGAGGACAGCGACAGCGCTCTGGCTGAAGATTATGCAAGATATCTCATTGAGACGGATCAGGCGGATGCGGTCATCTGCGGATGGTGTGAGAAACTTGATGAGAACTGGGATGTAAGATTGAAATTAATTGAAAATATAAAGTAAAACGATTATGGAAAAGCTTATTCTTGAACTTAAGGAACACATTATCAACGAGTTGAATCTTGAGGATATCACTCCTGCAGACATTGATGAGAACGCTCCTCTTTTCGGAGAGGGTCTCGGACTTGATTCTATCGATGCATTGGAGATCATCCTGATCCTTGAAAAGAACTACGGTGTGCGTCTTGCAAATTCTGCAGAGGCCAAGCCTGTATTCTATTCTGTGAAGACTCTCGCTGAGTACGTAATGGCTAACCGCAAGTAGGAATGAAGATAGCAGTAAGCGGAGTCGGTGTGGTTTCATGCCTTGGTATAGGTGTGGAGAAGAACATCGAAGCAATGAGTCATGGACGTAGTGGCATAGTAAAGCCGCTGCGGTACCTTTCTACGCGCCATGACCTTCCATGTGGTGAGGTCCCGTATTCGAATGCCGAACTTGCATCGGTTCTGGGTCTGGAGTCAAACAGCCATCTTTCGAGGACTGCCATGTTGGGAATGCTTGCTGCTAAGGAAGCCTTGGACTCGGCTTCAGTTCCTGCCGGGCTCCGCGTGGGACTTGTTTCGGCGACATCTGTCGGCGGAATGGATCTCACCGAAAACTTTTTCCGTTCCTTCATGGAGGATGAGACCTCGGGAAGGCTCCGCGATGTGCGTATGCATGACTGCCATGCCAGTACCGAGGCTATAGCAGAATATTGTGGCATCTCAGGTTACAGGACCACAATCAGTACGGCATGTTCATCTGCTGCCAATGCAATCATGCTTGGAGCGAGACTCATCAGGCATGGTGTTCTCGATTGTGTGGTGGTAGGTGGTACGGATGCGCTCAGCGTATTTACCATCAACGGGTTCAAGTCTCTGATGATTCTGGATGAAGATCCATGTCGTCCGTTTGACGCTACCAGAACAGGACTTAACCTCGGCGAGGGTGCCGGATATCTGGTGCTTCAAAGTGAAGATACGCTCTCAGGAGATCCATATTGCTATCTGTCCGGCTGGGCCAACAGCAACGATGCTTTCCATCAGACCGCATCCTCTCCGGAAGGCGATGGAGACTATCTTGCAATGAAAGGTGCTCTGGAGATGGGAGGGTTGACACCGGACGAGGTAAGCTATGTCAATGCACATGGAACGGGGACATTGAACAACGACTCTTCTGAAGGAAGTGCGATGAAACGTCTCTTTGCAGACAAAATGCCTTTATTCAGCTCTACAAAGCCTTTTACTGGCCATACTTTGGCCGCAGCAGGAGGAATTGAGGCGGTATATTCGGCATTGGCAATAAGAAACAGGGTCATCTGGCCGGGACTTAATTTCTCTCAGCCCTCACCGGATCTGGACCTGATTCCACAGACAGAACTCCTGCAGGATGCGGATGTGGATGCGGTGCTGTCCAATTCGTTTGGCTTTGGAGGCAATTGTTCATCATTACTTTTTACAGGCTGCAGAAAATGAAGTGCTATATAGATAATGTACTTACCGACAGGGAAGTGGTGTCAGATGTAAAGAATCTGATTCCTGATGCAGCCATGCGTCGTAGAATGAGCCGTGTCCTGAAGATGGGAGTAGGTACGGCAGTTGAATGCCTTGGTGGAGTTGAGGGTATAGATTCTCTGGATGCCATCATTACTGCTACAGGCCTTGGATGTCTTGCGGACAGCGAGAAGTTCCTGCGCAACGTGATTTCGGATAATGAGGAATTCCTCAATCCTACGCCGTTCATTCAGTCTACATTCAATACCCTTGGAGGTCAGATTGCGCTTCTTCGACACAAGAAGTGTTATAATATGACCTATGTGAACGGAAATACAAGCTTCGAGGATGCTCTGCTTGATGCACTGATGCTGATGGCTGATTCTCAGGCAGAGACCGTTCTGGTAGGAGCCTTTGATGAAAGGACCGATTCCCAGCAGAAGATAATGGCAAGAATGGGAGCTTACAGGCATGCGGAGTGTGGAGAGGGATGTGTTTTTGCACGATTGACCGGGACAAGGAAGGAAAGTTCTGTTGCCATGATTACTGGAATGGAATACGGAAATGGTGTCTTTGACGAAGATGGTACTCGCGTCTTCCGCGTGGAACCTGAAATGTATGGGGTATACCACACAGCTTCGGCGAGGGCTTTTGCGGATGCGGTTTCCTATGTCAGACAGACCGGCAGTCCTGCAGTGGTATGCAACGGAACAGTTGAAAACAGAACCTGTCTTATATTCATCGAGTCATGTGGTGGATCTGGACAATAGCAGCAGCGATCATCCTTGTGCTGATGGGCTTTCTTGTCTATGCAAGCGCCAGCATCGGCAGCGGGGTCTACGTCAAGGCTTTGTGCCATGGGAAGACTGATCAGCCCGTGGTGGCGCTGACATTTGATGACGGTCCGGATGAGGATATGACTCCGAAGGTATTGGATGTGCTTAGAAGACATGGAGTCAGGGCGACCTTCTTCCTGGTGGGTGAGAAGGCTGCCAGAAACCCTGAGACAGTAAGGAGGATATTGAAGGAAGGACATCTGATCGGGAACCATACCTGGAGTCACAGTCCGTTTTTCCCTATCTGGAACTTCTCCAAGGTGGAAAGGGAACTGGAGGAAACAGGTAGGGTTGTCGAAAACATGACAGGAAAGCGTATGAAACTTTTCAGACCTCCTTTCGGGGTGACCAATCCTGTCATCGGAAGAGCGGTGAGGCATAAGGAATATGTGACGGTAGGATGGAGCGTAAGGTCTTTGGATACGGATTTGAAATGTTCGAGAGAGACGGTATGCAGACGTGTTATGGACAGAATGCATAATGGTGCGGTAGTCCTTCTGCATGACAGGCTTCCGGAGGCGGACAGACTGCTTGAGATGATCCTGCAGAACCTGGAAAAGTCCGGTATGAGGGTAGTGGGAACTGATGAATTGCTTGAATTTCATGCTTATGAAGATTAAAAGCTACATATTGATTCTGATAGGCCTGAGCATTTCATTTGCCGCGGGCTCCCAGGACTTGCAGACAGGTTTTGTCGAGGAACTCAGGCAAAGCACCGCGGGTGTGGAGTCCATAAGCTGCAGGCTGACGCAGACCAGAGCGATGTCTGTACTTGTAAAGGAAGATGTCAAGGCCGGGAAATTCTACTATCTCCGTCCTGGTAACATACTCCTTTCGTTTGATGACGGAGATTATATCCTTATGACAGATTCCCATTTCAGGATGAAGTCTGGAAACAAGAAGAACAGTATGAAGATCTCCTCCAATCCAATGCTGAAGGAACTGAAGAATCTTCTGACTGCATGCATGACGGGGGATATCTCCATGATATCAAAGGGTTTCGATATGGAACTTGCAGAAGACGGGGGTTCTTATTCGTTGAAGCTTGTTCCTGAAGATAAAAGAGCCGCCTCGCGCATAAGTGCCATAGAACTGGTCTTTGATGCCCGTGACATGTCTCTGGCAAAGCTGGAAATGGTAGAGCCTACCGGGGATTTCACCAGATATGAATTTACAGACAAGGTGTTTAACAAGGAGCTTGATCCTTCTGTTTTTGATTTGAAATGATACTGAAAGATACATTTTATACAGTCGGAAATATACAGCAGACTCCGACGGGATATGAGGTCAGAGTCACTCTGAACCCCGCCCACCCGGTATATGCCGGACATTTCCCTCAGCAGCCGGTGGTTCCGGGAATGTGTACCCTTACGATAATCCGTGAGGTGCTGGGTGATATTCTTGGTGCTGAAGTGATGTTCCGCCAGATAAGGGAGTGCAAGTTCGTTTCGGCTGTCATTCCTCGTGAAGGACTGGCTCTGGATCTTTCCATCACCCTTTCTGACAACCAGGTGAGATGTATCATCATGGAAGAGGATAAGGTGGTTTTGAAACTCAAGGCTGAGATATGATGAATTATCCGGAATATAAGAGCAGACTCAAGGAGCTCGGCTGCATAGTAGTCATACCTACATATAATAATGTGGGTACGATATGTCAGGTCGTGGACTCCGTGAGATGCTATTCCGATGACATAATGGTGGTAAACGACGGATCTACCGACGGGACGGAGAAACTGCTTGAGCAGATGGAAGACATCGTCCTGGTGAGCTATCCGAAGAACAAGGGTAAAGGCTTTGCTCTTAAAAAAGCTATCAGAGAGGCTTGGAAGCTCGGATACAGATATGCCCTGACCATTGATGCGGACGGTCAGCATTATGCTGATGACATACCTGTCTTCATAGATGAGATTGAGAAGAATCCGGGGAGTCTCCTTGTCGGTGCCAGGAATCTGACTGCTGACAACATGCCGTCAAAGAACACTTTTGCCAATAAGTTCTCGAACTTCTGGTTCAAGGTGGAGACGGGACAGACCATGTCTGACACTCAGTCGGGATACAGACTATATCCGCTTGATAAAGTCGCTCCGACCAGGTTCATCACCAGGAGGTATGAGTTTGAGGTCGAGGTGCTGGTAAGGGCTGCGTGGAAAGGCGTCAGCGTAAGAAATGTACCTATCAAGGTGTACTATGCTCCTGAGGGTGAGAGGGTTTCGCATTTCAGACCTTTCAGGGATTTCACCCGCATCAGCATCCTGAACACCTTGCTTGTGACAATAGCTGTACTTTGGTATTATCCATATAAGATGCTCAAGAAACTGAGTCCGGCCAACATAGCGAAGTTCTTCAACACATATCTCCGTTTCAGCGAGCAGAGCAACTCGCTGCTGGCTGCCTCAATAGCATGGGGCATGTTCTGCGGAGTCATCCCTTGCTGGGGCTATCAGATGGTCGTCTCGATGGTCTCCTCAAGGATATTGAGACTGAATGTGGTAGTATCTTCGGTTATGACCAATTTCTCGATTCCGCCTCTGATTCCGTTCATCCTGTATGGAAGCATGTATATAGGAAGTGTAGTTACGGGTACGCCATTCAATTTTGATGTAACCACAATCTCTCTTCAGACCGTGCACCACCATCTGCTGCAGTATGTGATCGGCAGCTTCATACTGGCTGCTGCGGTCGGCCTTGTGGCTTATGTGATATCATATATGTTGTTAGTGATCTTTAAAGGGAAAGGCTCTCCAAAAAAGGAACATGTCTAGACTTCTGGTATATTTATATGAGTGGTTTGAGAAACACCGTGCGGTCATGTATGTATCGATGGTGCTTCTGATAGGACTATGCGTGGCGGGTGCATCTATGGTGCGCCTTGATGAGGATATTTCTAGTTTCTTCGGCGGTGGGGAAGAAGGGGAGACAGAGGTCTTTGACAACTTCCGTCAGAAGGATATGGTTGTCGTTACCTTCACTGGTGCCGATCCTGATCTTATGATCGAGGCCTCAGAAGGGTTTGAAGAGCTTATGACTCCTTTGCTGGAGTCTTCAGTGATTGCCTCTGTCACGAACGGGGTAGATCAGGGAATGCTGACTGCCGGAACAGATTTCATATATGAAAATCTGCCTCTATATCTTACTGAAGATGATTATCTTAGGATTGACTCTCTGCTGAACGAACAGTCTGTGCAGGCTTGTGTGCAGGATTCTTACGACCTGTTGACTTCGATGAGCGGACTCGTGGTAAGGGATGTCGTCCTGCGTGATCCTCTGAATGTCGGAACCCCGCAGCTGCGCAGATGGGAGAGGTTTGACAATGGTGCAGAGTATGAGGTGATTTCAGGACATCTGTTCTCAAAGGATCTCGGTACAATGCTCATGTTTATCGAGCCGGCCAACGACCTTGGAAATACCGGTGCAAACGACGAACTGGTTACAGCGTTGGAGGATGCGTCGGCAAAGGTTACGGCAGATACCGGAGTTGCGGTTGACTTTGTGGGAGGCCCTGTCATTGCGGTATATAATGCCCGTCAGATCAAGAAGGATGTTGCGGTCACGATGAGTATCGCTCTTGCTGTCATCATACTTGTAATAACGGTCGCCTTCTCGCGTAAGAGAAGTATCCTGCTGATCCTTCTTCCTCCGGTTTTCGGAGCATTGTTCGCTCTGGGGTGCATCGGTGCATTCAAGGGAGACATGTCTGCCATAGCCATCGGAGTCGGCACTGTGGTGATGGGTATTGCCATGAGCTACTCCATCCATGTGCTCTCACATTCGATCCATGAGAAGGACCCGCGTAAGGTCATTGAAGACCTTGCCAGTCCTCTGACGATAGGATGTCTTACTACGATTGGTGCATTCGTGGCACTTATGTTCACTTCTTCCCCTCTTCTGCAGGATCTTGGACTTTTTGCCGCATTGGCTCTGGTAGGAACGACGGTTTTCAGTCTGATCTATCTCCCTCATTTCCTCGGAAGCAGGAGGACCGGCCATACCGGACGTATCATGGATTTCATCTCCAGATTCAATGGATATGGATTCCATGGCAACAGGTACATACTTGCCGGCGTTGTCCTGTTGTTCGTTGTCTGTCTCTTCTTCTACAGGGACGTGAAATTTGATGACGACATGTCCCATATCAACTATATTCCGGAACGTCAGGTGAGGGCTGAACAGCATCTGGAATCCATTATGGGAGATCAGGATGCACAGATATATCTGGTGACCTCGGCGGGCAGTTTCGATGATGCTTTGGCAGAATACATGCGCCTTGACAGCCTTTGTACTTCATTGCAGGAGTCGGGTGAAATCGATTCATATACGTCGGTGTCCGATATGGTGTTTGCCAAGGACAGGCAGGAAGAGTCTATTGAGCGTTGGAACGAGTTCTGGGCGTCAAGATCGGAGAAGACCGTAAGGATGTTGAGGTCTGCTGCAGTGAAGGAAGGCTTCAGAGAGAATGCATTTGCCGGTTTTGAAAACCTGCTGACCAGCAGCTATGAGCCGTGTGATTATTCTTCCGAGGAGTTCAAGGATATTCCATTGCTCTCCGAATGGGTGGTTTCAACGCCGACCTCAACAACTTTGCTGAGCACTATCACAATTCAGGACCAGGACAAGGATGCCGTATATGCGCGGATTGATGCCTTGGGTAATACTGCTGTAGTCGACAGGGCATGGTTCGCTTCCAAGATGGTCACATCTGCGAGTGCGGATTTCGATTATATACTTCTGGTGTCATCGCTGCTTGTCTTCCTTGCACTTCTTTTATCCTACGGAAGACTGGAGCTGGCTCTGATGACCTTCCTTCCGATGTGTGTTAGCTGGGTCATCATTCTGGGAATTATGGCACTGTTCGATATCCGTTTCAATATAGTCAATATCATCCTTGCAACATTCATATTCGGTCTGGGAGACGACTTCAGCATTTTCATAATGGATGGTCTGATAAAGGAATACAAGACTTCCAGAAAGATGCTTCAGATGCATAAGACGGCCATCTTCTTCTCTGCATTCACTGCGATTGTGAGTATGGGGGCAATGTCTTTCGCTTCTCATCCGGCACTGAAATCCATAGGTCTGATTTCGGTATTGGGTATGCTGGCGGTTGTAGTGGTGGCATATACGGTACAGCCAGTACTCTTCCGTCTTCTTGTGCAGAAGCCTACTTCCCGAAAGGGCTTTCCTCATACATTCTCCAGCCTGCTCAATATGGTCTATGTGTATTCCTTCTTCTTTGTCGGATGCATCTTCGCCCGTATTGTGATGCTGTTGCTGACATTTGTTCCTGTCTCGAAGAAAAAGAAGAAGCATTTCTTCCGTTGGCTTGTACATAAGATCACCAAACTCTACGTGGTGGCCATGTTCACCGTGAGAAAGAAGAGGGAAAATCCTTATAATGAGACATTTGAAAAACCGGCTCTGGTTCTTGCGAACCATTCGTCATTCATAGACATCATCCTCATGCTGTCGCTGTCTCCTAAACTGGTCATGGTGACCAACAGCTGGGTGTGGAAGTCTCCGTTCTTCGGAAGGATCGTCCGTTATGCCGGATTTTTCCATTCGGCAGACGGTTATGAAAGCATGACTGATGGGATAAGGGAAGCCGTGAACGACGGATACTCAGTTGTCATCTTCCCGGAGGGTACACGTTCAGAGGATTGTTCTATCCGACGTTTCCACAAGGGAGCTTTCTTCCTTGCAAACGAGCTGAAACTTGATATCGTTCCTGTCGTCATCTATGGAGCCGGAATGGTTTCATCTAAGACCCAGGGCTTCTATATAAAGAGAGGTCTGATCATGACAAGGTGCATGAAACGTGTTCCGTATGGAGATAAGAGCTTCGGCGATACATATCAGGCTCAGGCCCGTAACTACAGGCATTGGTACAAGGAACAGTATGAAAAATTATGCGTCAGATTCAATAAGGTCGGTAATCCATATTTCAGGAATGCCCTTGTGAAGAACTATATCTACAAGGATCCGTCTCTGGAATGGTATATCAGGGTAAAGGCGAAGGTCGACGGATATTATGACTTCTGGGACAAGCTCACCCCGCGCCAGGGTGTCATTACCGATGTGGGCTGCGGATATGGACAGCTTTGTTTCATGCTGGGCCTTCTGTCGCCGGAAAGGCGACTCTATGGAGTGGATTATGACGAGGAGAAGATAGCCATCGCTGAAAATTCATTCCTGAAGTCCGGGAATATGTCATTCTCCCACGGCGATATGAGGATATGCGATCTTCCGCAGTCAGATGTGTTCATTTTCAATGACAGTCTGCATTATGTTGATGCAGATGCTCAGGAAAAGGTGCTTGTGAGATGCTTCTCGCTCTTGAATCCGGGTGGAGTAGTGCTGGTCAGGGATGCGGATGCCATGGATGATGAAAAGCATAAGGCGGTAAGGAAGATTGAAGTTGTTTCGACGAGAATTGTAGCTATGAATAAGACGGATGGCGACCTTTCGTTTGTCGACAGAGAGTGGATGAACAGGGTTGCCGAGGAAAACGGCATGACTATAAAGTCTTATGAATGTGACAGGAAAACGTCAGAAAGGATATATGTTTTAACAAAGAAGTAGAGTATGCGCAAATATGATGTTGTAATAATCGGAGCAGGATTGGGCGGACTGGCGACCGGACTTATGTTGAGTAAGGAAGGTCTCAAGGTGTGTATTCTGGAGCAGCATAGTATTCTGGGAGGCTGCCTGCAGTCGTTCCGTCGCTATGGAAGGACTCTTGACACTGGAATGCATTACGTGGGAAGTCTCTCGGAGGGACAGATCACCCGTCAGTATTTCAAGTATTTCGGCATCGCTGACAAACTGAAGCTCAGAAAACTTGATGAGTCCGGATTTGATATAATCTGTTTCAACGACGGCAGTGAATATCGCCATGCCATGGGATATGACAACTTCGCTCAGACTCTCATAGAAAGTTTTCCTCATGAGAAGGATGGAATCCTGCAGTATTGCGATCTTCTCAAGAAGGTGGGAGACCAGATCTCTCCGGAAATAATGCGTGAAGGACGTATTTCGAAGGGAGACCTTACGTATATGTCCATGCCGATATACGATGAGATTGCATCAAGGGTGAAAGATCCGGTGCTGCGTAATGTCCTGGCCGGCAGCAACGGTCTTTATGGATGTGACCGCAACAAGACTTCGGTTTATGAACATGCGATGATCAACCATTCCAATATCGAGGGATCCTACCGTTTTCTTGGTGGCACCCAGCATGTTGTTGAAGAGATGGAAAAGGTCATAAGGAGCAACGGCGGTGAGCTTTACACATCGGCTAAAGTCAGCAGGATACATCTGGAAGGTGATAAGGCGGAATATGTGGAACTCGAAGACGGAGAACGTATCTATGCAGATTACGTGGTGTCTTCTCTGCACCCGTCATGCACCCTTTCGATGCTTGAAAACAACACGATAATCAAGAAGGCGTTCTTCACAAGGGTGAATTCGCTCGAGAATTCATTCGGTCTGTTTACCACTTACCTTCTGATGAAACCGCAGACACTTCCTTATGTGAACAGCAACTATTATCTGCACAATACCGATGATGTATGGCTTAAGCATGCACAGTATATGGGCTGCGACATCCCGGGCGTCTTTGTAAGCATGCAGGGTGATGAAGAAGGGAAATGGACAGACGTAATAACCCTTCTGACTATTGTCGAATGGAACGATGTCGCCAAGTGGGAGAACACAAGTCTGGGACGCAGAGGAGAAGATTACGAGGAGTACAAGAATAATATGGCGAACGCCATGATGGAATACGTATGTCAGAAATTCCCTCATATGCGCCAATGCATAGATAAGGTGGTTACAGCCTCTCCTCTTACATACAGGGATTATACGTCTACTCCTCAGGGAAGTGCGTACGGCATCATAAAGGACTATCACAATCCGGTGGTGTCGCACCTGTCGCCTCGAACCAAGATAAGCAATCTGCTGCTCACAGGTCAGAATCTGAATGTGCACGGATGCCTTGGTGTGTGCGTTTCCGCTGCAGTGACGGTGGGTGAAATTGTGGGAATCGATTATATCTCAAGGAAGATAGGTAACGCTTAGTTGTCGTAGATATGTTGCTTGCGCTTATAATAGTCATAGGGGTTTTGGTGCTGCTGGGCCTGTTCCTGGTGGTGCTGGTGGCGTCTGCTGACTATCGTAAGCCGGATGTGGAGATTGACAAGTCGAAATATATTCTGGATCGGCAGACTGATGAGTTCCGTTCATGTGCCTATGGTTCAATGCAGAAGAATGCGCATGGATTGTGGGAAGCCAAGGTATACGGCGGTCCGGTTGACCGCGGATGTGCATTCGGGGCAATGTCCGCAGATCTGCTTGAACATCAGGAGAATGTGTTCGTTTCATTTATCAGAACGGTTCTGGGTTCGGACAGGTATATGCGGTTTCTGTACTATGTTACGGTGCTTTTTACCCGTAGGATGGCCAGATATATTCCTGAAGAGAACAGGAAGGAGATATATGCTCTTTCTACCTATTGCAGCACTTCGTTCAACAGTTTCGGAAAACCATATTTCCGTCAGATGAACTATCATGCGGCCCATGACATAGGACATATGATGCAGGACTATATGCTGGTGGGATGTACTTCCTTTGCAGTGTGGGGGAAGGAATCCGCAGATGGTGCCCTGCTGGTCGCCCGCAACTTTGATTTTTACGCAGGTGAAGGCTTTTCCAGGAACCGCATCATACTTTTTGTTGCACCGGACCAGGGACATAAATATGTTTCTGTAACATGGCCTGGTATGACGGGTGTCATTTCCGGAATGAATGAAAAGGGACTTACGGTTACGCTGAATGCTGCGAAGGGAAAGATTCCTATGTCTGCGTCTCTGCCGGTGTCGCTTCTTGCAAGGCAGATATTGCAGTATGCCGGCAATATTGAAGAGGCTCTGGAAATCGCCCGCCGGGGCAGGACCTTTGTTTCCGAGACCTTCCTTGTCGCTTCCGGAGAGGATGGCAGAGCAGTAGTGATCGAGAAGACTGCGAAAACGACTGCGGTATATGAGGGGGTGCGAGACGGAGAAGGCGGCAGAATCATATGCACCAACCATTTCCAGTCTGCAGAGCTGCTGGATGATGATTATAATAAGGAGAATATGTCCGCCAGCGACAGCACCTACAGGTATGCGAGGGTTTCCGAACTTCTGGATTCCATCGGGCCGGTGGGGGTCGGCGAGGCCGTATCTGTCCTGCGTGACCGTTCGGGTCTGGCTGGAGCCGGGATAGGGGAGGGTAATCCCAAGGCTGTCCATCAGGCTATTGCCCATCATTCGGTTGTCTTCTGCCCGGACAGCCTGAAGATGTGGGTGTCTACCGAGCCATGGCAGTCAGGGGAATTCATATGTTACGACCTGGAGAAGGCCTTCTCTTCGGTAATGGTACCGGGAACATCTCTTGCGCTTGAAGAATTGTCCGTGCCGGCAGATGAAGACTATATTATAAAGGTATATCCCGGATTGATGGAATACCGGAGTCTTTGCTCGGAGTGCAAGGCTGCAACCCGCAAGAAGATACGTTTTGATGTATCCCGGAGGAAACGTATGGTGACTCTCAATCCGGAATATTATGAGACATACGAAATCATAGGAGACAATCTCATGTCGGCGGGGTGTAGAGAAGAGGCAATGTCATATTGGCTGAAAGCCCTTGAGAAGGAAATACCGACAGAACAGATAAGGAATAACTTAAACAAAAAGATAAGTAAATGACAAGAAACAGTTCAATCGCATATAAGAGCAGCAAGGATATAAAGGAGTTCCAGAATGCTGCACTGAAGGATACCCTCAGATATGTTTCCGAACATTCCCCATTCTATCAGAGAATGTTCAAGGAGCATGGCGTCGATATATCCGGGATAGAATCGGTGGATGATCTTTGCCGTCTTCCTGTGACCGTCAAGAAGGACCTTCAGTTATATAATGATGACTTTATCTGCGTGCCACGCGAGTCGGTCATCGATTATGTGACCACTTCGGGCACTTTGGGAAATCCTGTGACATTCGCCCTTACTGAGGCGGACCTTCAGCGCCTTTCATACAATGAGGTGTCTTCATTTACTATGGCAGGCTGCAAGCGTGGAGATGTCATGCAGCTTATGACAACCATCGACAGACGCTTCATGGCGGGCCTTGCGTATTATATGGGAGCACGCGAGCTGGGACTTGGAATAGCACGCGTGGGAAATGGTATTCCTGAACTGCAGTGGGATACCATCAACCGTATCCATCCTACAGTGTGCATGGTTGTTCCTTCGTTCCTTATCAAGCTCATAGAGTTTGCTCAGGCAAATGGTATAGATTACAGGAACAGTCCTCTGAAGAAGGCGATATGTATAGGAGAAGCCCTCCGTACACCGTCGGGAGAGCTTACTACTCTTGGCCAGAAAATCGAGGAGCAGTGGCCCGAACTGGAACTTTATTCCACTTATGCTTCTACTGAAATGCAGTCTTCGTTTACTGAGTGTCAGTTCCATAACGGAGGACATGTCCCGTCAGACCTTATCATAGTTGAGTTTCTGGACGAGAACAACATGCCGGTAAAGGCGGGAGAGCCGGGTGAGGTGACTATCACTACCATCGGAGTCGAGGGAATGCCTCTTGTGAGATTCAAGACAGGGGATATCTGCTACCATTATGATGAGCCATGCGCATGTGGCCGCAACAGTGTGCGTCTCAGCTCGGTGATCGGCCGAAAGGGTCAGATGATCAAGTTCAAGGGCACTACGCTGTATCCGCCTGCACTGTTCGATATTCTCGACAATATTCCAGAGGTGAAGAACTATATAGTGGAAGTGTTTACCGGATCCCTCGGAACCGATCAGATCCAGATCAAGATAGGCAGTGACAACCACTCGGACACCTTCATCAAGCAGATCAAGGACATATTCAGGTCGCGTGTCCGTGTCGCTCCAGAAGTCAGGTTCGAGCCTGTTGAACTGATTGCCAAGCAGCAGGTGCCGCCGATGAGCCGGAAGGTGGTCAAGTTCTTCGATTTCAGAAAGAATAATTAAGATGAAAAAAGCCAGCATCGTTTCGGTGCTGGCTTTTTCCGTATGGTGCTGTTTCCTATTAATAATAGTAGTAGCTGTCCATCTCATACATTGCTTCTGAAGCAACTTCGGCTGCAACAATCAACATGATGGATGCAACCACAAGGGTTATTGAAGCAATGATGATACCTGCGATCGCAAGGCCCTTAGGTCTTCTGAATACTCCGACCAGTGACAGTATGAAACCGATACCGCTCAGGATGAAGTTTGCAAATGGTACCCAGCATAAAACGAGGCCTACCAGTGATAATACGAAACCTGCAACTCCGAGGCCGTTCTTCTCGGCGACAACAGGTGTGTTTGGAGAGTTGTTTTCCATGATGTGTGAAACTTTTAGATTATTAATTGCAGTTGCAAAGGTAGACAAAATTTTGTCAAACCGAAAATTCTTCTTACCTTTGCACCCCCCTATGTAGCGTAGGGATCGCAATTTAACGTATTAATTTATTAAGTATTAACCATTTAAAAGTACAAGATGGACACACAGAGCTACAAAACGGTATCCCTCAAGGCAGGCGATATCAAGAAGGAGTGGGTTGTGATCGATGCTACTGACCTCGTAGTAGGCCGT
>JAZQEN010000025.1:0-19120 GCA_045539015.1 Candidatus Cryptobacteroides sp. | reverse complement strand
CTCTTTTTCTATTTAAGGCTGTGCCTGAATATGAAAATATGTCTACGTTACCCTTTCCCTAAATCCCTTTCCTCGGGAAAGGGACTTACTATCGCTTCGCTAAAATTTTCAATGTTAATCGTTATATTAATGTTTGTTTCTTCTCTTTTTCTATTTAAGGCTGTGCCTGAATATGCGTCTCATTTTTCATAATCTGTCAACCTGACAAATATATCAAATTATTTTGACTTCCTTACAATTTTGTAACCAATTGCTGCAATAATTATAGACATTATCGGAGAAATCAGATTGAAAAGGCAATATGGAAGATAAGTCATTGTACTTACTTTCAAGACAGTAGCCTGTGTCATACCACATGAGTTCCATGGTATCAACACTGAAACTACTGTAGCAGAATCTTCAACAGAACGGCTCAGCAGTTTAGGGTCATATCCCTTTTCGTGATAGAGTTTCTTGTATAGACTGCTGGTAAGAATAATGGACAGATACTGGTCACCCGTAATCATATTGGCAAATATACCGGTACCTACAGTCGCTGAAACCATAGTAGTGCGGCGACGGATGAAATGGGTAAGCTTTTCGGTAAGACTCTGGAGCATTCCGCTGCCTACAAGTGCACCACCGAATGCTACAGCAGCGATAATAAGAAATATGGTATTCATCATGCCGGTCATACCTCTGGTTGCAACCAACTCATTCAGTTCAGGGTTTCCCGTATCCACAGCCGTTGATCCATAGTATGAAATGAAGGTACCCTTGAATCCATCAAGGAAAGAAAGCTGCTGTGAGGTCTCTGGAGAGACTCCGTTTGCAATGGCTCCGATAATATGCGGCTGGACAATCACTGCGACTATTCCGGCCATGACAGCAGCGACAAAAAGGGTCAGCATAGCCGGAACCTTCTTGGCAATAAGCAGTCCGGTGACAACCGGCACCAGCAGCAGCCATGGAGATATGGTGAATGTATTTTTCAAATCCTCGGAAAAGTCTGCGGCATGAGCAGCAGAAGAGGTGTCATGAGTAAGACTTACTATCAGAAATACTATGAGCGATATCACAAATGAAGGGATCGTGGTAACCATCATGAACCTGATGTGCGTAAAGAGCGGCGTTCCAGCTGACGATGAAGCAAGGACAGTAGTATCTGACAGTGGAGAGACCTTATCTCCGAAATAGGCTCCGGAGATGATTGCTCCTGCCGTCCAACCCGGATCATAGCCCTGCGCCGTACCGATTCCGACCAGGGCAACACCTACTGTTGCTATCGTTGTCCATGAACTTCCTGTCATCACTGCTATCAGGGCACATATTCCACATGCAGCGAACAGGAATATCTCTGGAAAGATAACCTTCATGCCATAATATATCATGGTCGGAACCACTCCGCTGACCATCCAGGAACCTGATACCGCACCTATGAGCAGCAGAATCAGTATGGAGGTGCCGACGGCACGTATATTATCAAGAATACCGTCTTCAAAATCCTTCCATGGGACCCGATAGAAAATCATGGAAATGGCCACAGCAACTCCCGCAGCAAACAGAAGAGACACCTGGCTGGCGCCATCAAGTGCACTGGCACCGAAGACACGGATCACAAGCACAAGAACCGCTATCAGGACTATGAAAGGAATCAGAGAAACCCACCACGAAGGCTTCTCGGAACGAGTGAATAGTTTCATTATACACCGACTACGTTTATAACCGGATGCAAAGATACAATAATTGAGGAAATATAATTATATTTGCTTGGATAAACATGCAGATATAACAGACACATGAAACATATAAGAATCACACTTTTGGCAATTGCCGCCTTGCTGGCCGGCAACATTGCAAGGGCTGACGAAGGAATGTGGCTTCCTTCACTTATCGCACAGCGCATTTCCGACATGCAGGAGAAAGGATTCAAACTTGACGCCGAAGACATCTACAGCATCAATCAGGCATCGCTTAAAGACGCAGTAGTCCTGTTCGGACGAGGCTGCACCGGAGAACTTATCTCGCCCGAAGGCCTCCTGATTACAAACCACCATTGCGGATATGCACAGATCCAGCAGCACAGCAGCGTGGAGCATGACTACCTCAAGGACGGTTTCTGGGCAATGAGCCGCGAAGAGGAACTTCCGAACCCGGGCCTTAGCGTCAGCTTCCTCGAAAGGATGGAAGACGTTACCGGAACCATCCTCGAAGGTTATGATGCCGGAATGAGCGAAGAGCAGAGAGCCAAGCTCGTCAAAAAGAACTCGGCAGCCCTTATCGAGAAGGTCACCAAGGGAGGAAACTGCCTGAGAGCCACGGTAGAAGCCCTCTACTACGGCAACCAGTATTTCCTGTTCGTATACAGACAGTATGACGACGTACGACTCGTGGGAGCACCGCCTTCATCGATCGGCAAGTTCGGAGGCGATACGGACAACTGGATGTGGCCACGCCACACAGGAGACTTCTCCATGTTCCGAATCTATGCGGACAAGGACAACAACCCGGCACCATATTCAAAGGACAATGTCCCATATAAGCCTAAGAAATATTTCCACATCTCGACTGGAGGTGTCCAGGAGGGCGATTTCACCTTCATCTACGGATTCCCGGGACGCACTCAGGAATATATCCACTCGGAGGGAGTAAGATATATCGCGGAAACAGGTGATCCTCAGAAGATCCATCTCCGCACTCTCCGCCTTGACATAATGAACAGACATATGGCACAGAGCCAGAAGGTCCGTATCCAGTATTCATCAAAGAATGCAAATGTAGCTAACGCATGGAAGAAATGGCAGGGTGAAGCAAAAGGCATCAAGAAGATGAACACGGTGCAGAACAAGCAGGAATTCGAGGCAGCATTCAGCAGATGGGCGGTAGGCGGAGATTTCGACGGCGTGGTAGAGAAGATTGAAGGTCTGTACAGACAGCTTGAGCCATATTCATATGCAACTGATTATCTGAATGAAACCGTAAGGTCTGTCGAAATAGCCGATTTTGCGGTGGATATAGCCGGATGCTATATGGTAGGTTATAATAACCTGATAGGCTACGACAGCGAAAAGGCAGCAGAAATCATCGACGCATTCTACAGGGACTACCACCTCCCTATCGACAAGGAGGTCTTCATAGCCTTGATGAATGAGTACGAAAAGAATATGCCTGAAGACTTCAAGCCTCAATTCTACAAGAACAGATACGCAGAATTCGGCAGCATAGAGGCATGGGCTGAACATATATACTCAAACTCCATCTTCACAGATGAGCAGAAAGTGAGAGCACTGAAGGCAGAAGACATGTACATGGTACTCGAGGATCCAGCAACAGAGTTCCTCAGTGCATTCGTACTATGGTATTCGACAGAAATCCAGCCTGTAACCCATAAGCTTAACCAGGAACTCCAGCTTGCCTATCGCGACTACATGCGAGGACAGATGGTATACTACCGCACACAGCGCATCCCTAAAGACTTCTACCCGGATGCAAATCTGACACTGCGCGTGGCATACGGAAACATCGCAGGCTACTCCCCTGCTGACGGAATATACTACAAGCCTTCTTCTACCATCACCGGCATAATGGAGAAGGACAATCCTGAGATATTCGACTACAACATTCCTCAGCGCCTGCGTGACATATATGCAGAAAAGGATTATGGCAGATGGGCTGACGAAAACGGAGAGATTCCTGTATGCTTCATAGCAACCAACCACACGACCGGAGGCAACTCAGGAAGTCCTGTGATAAATGCAGAGGGCAATCTGATCGGTATCAATTTCGACCGAGTATGGGAGGGCACAATGAGCGACATAGTGTTCGATCCCGAAATCTGCAGGAACATATCATTGGACATACGTTATGTACTGTTCATTATAGACAAGGTTGCAGATGCTGACCATCTGCTGGAAGAAATGACTCTTATAGACTGACAAGATGCCTAACGAACTACTGCTAATACTTTCATTCATAATAATTTACGGAGGAGTCGTACTCTTTTACCGATTATTCGGGAAAGCGGGACTCCTTGCGTTCAGCATTTTTGCTACGCTGGTTGCAAACATCGAGGTCATGCTTATGGTGGAGGCATTCGGGATGGAGATGACTTTGGGTAATGTGCTTTTTGGAAGCACCTTCCTGATTACTGACGTACTCAGCGAGAACCACAGCCGCAAGGATGCAAACAAGGCTGTGATAATCAGCACAGTGTGCTCAGTTTTCTTCATACTGGTGTCTCAGTTATGGCTGCTGTACACCCCAGGCCCGTCAGACTGGGCAAGCGGAGCTTTCAGAACCATATTCAGCAGCACGCCGAGAATCGTCCTCGCATCTCTGGGAGTATATCTGATTTCACAGCTTGCAGACGTGTGGCTGTACCATAAATGGTGGGACTGGTGCAGGAAGAGATTCGGCGACAGCAGGAGCGGCTTATGGATCAGGAACAATGGTTCCACCTTGATCTCCCAGCTGCTGAACACTCTTCTGTATACTTTCCTGGCATTCTACGGAACATATTCAATCGGAACTCTCGTATCCATTTTCCTCAGCAGCTATGCCATATATATTGTCACCAGTCTGATTGACACTCCGATCGTTTACTGGTGCCGCAGGATCAATGACAACAGAATCGCTAAAGAAGAAATGTCATGCCACAGCAAGAACTGAAAAAGCAGAGCGGGACAAGACTCAGGGAGCGTCCCCAGGAACCAAGAAAATACAGGGTGTCTGTCCTGAATGACGACTTCACGACATTTGAGTTTGTGATAATGGTCATGATGAAGGTCTTTTTGAAGACGGAACAGGAGGCGACGGCAATAGCGGAAACCACACATATCCACCAGAAAGCCACAGTAGGCAGATACAGCTATGACATCGCCAGAAGCAAGGTAGCTAAGGCTACTGCAATGGCAAGGGCGGAAAACTTCCCGCTCAGTTTTGAAATCGAACCGGAATAGAAGCATGGAACATACTGAAACAATCGAAACAGTCATTCAGGCGGCGCATATACTGGTAGAGAAGCGTCGAAATGAATTCATTACCCCAGAACACTTTCTCCTGGCAAGCATTCAGCAGCCGGCATTCAGCAGCATGCTCGGGGAATGTGCAGATATAAAGGCAATTGCAACAGACCTGATCAAAGCCATAACAGAAATGGACTCACTCCCGGAGGAGTCTCTGCTGACCTATGAATACTCGGAGCAGTTCACCGAGATGTACAGACATGCACTTCAGGCCGCATATGGCTCAGGCGTGGAGAAAATAGGAATGAGCCACTGCATATACGGCATCTTCCAGTTGGAGGAATCTGTTGCCAGATACACTCTGGAAAGGCACCTTAAAGTAAGCATTCCAGACTTTCTGAATGCAATTTCTACAATGAACGAGGATGTGCCCGAATTCGATGACAGAATGGAGCGGTTCTTCACTTCTCTACCGGCACTCACGAATCTGATAGGCAGAGAAAAGGAAATCGAAGAGGCAATCAGAGTATTATGCCGCAAACATAAAAACAACCTGCTTATAATCGGAGAAAGCGGTGTCGGAAAGACAGCCTTTGCGTCTGGACTTCAGTACAGGATACTCAAGGACAGTAATTACAGGAATCTGGCAGGATATGAGCTCTATGAGCTGTCTGTAAGCAAACTGCTGAGCGGGACCCAATACAGAGGAGATCTCGAGAACAGGATTGAGGAGGTGATGAAATCAGTTGAAGAGAGCAAGTTGACCATCGTATACATTGATGATTTCAAGTCTCTTGGCACTTCCGGAAAAATGGAGGACGGATCGAGGGATATTCTCAAGCTCCTGGTACCATACATGAAAGAAGGAAGGGTAAAATTTGTCATTTCTGCAACGCCGGAAGATCTGAAGTATATCCAGACCAACGAGCCTTCAGTCTACAGTCTGTTCAGAAGAATTGAACTGAATGAACTGTCCGACGAGGAATCGACACTTATCATAGAAAATGCATCAAAGGATCTGGCCTGGTATCATGGAGTCAGATATGATAAAAAGGTCATAGAGTACACCATCAGGCTGAGCCGCAGGTATATAACCGACAGATGCCTGCCGGACAAGGCGATAGATGTCCTGGACGAGGCCGGAGCCTATGCGATGTCCAAAGGTCAGAAAAAGGTTACATGCAAGACAATAGAAGCCGTAATATCTGATATATGCAAGACCGACGTGCAGGTCAACGACGACAATACCAGAAAGAGTCTGCTTGATCTCGAGAAAAACATCAAAAAGAGCATATACGGCCAGGATGAGGCCGTCAGGACCATAACTGAGGCGATCTTGATGTCAAAGGCAGGCCTGCTCGACAGTGGAAAGACAATAGGTAACTTCCTTTTCGTAGGTCCGACAGGAGTTGGTAAGACAGAGCTTTCTAAAGTACTCGCCCAGCAGTTGCATCTGCCGTTGCACAGGTTTGACATGAGCGAGTATTCGGAGAAGCACTCCGTTGCAAAGCTGATCGGCTCCCCTGCCGGATACGTCGGCTACGAAGACGGTGGAATCCTTACATCCACAGTCAGGAAGAACCCGCACTGTGTCCTTCTGCTGGATGAAATAGAGAAGGCTCATGAAGACATATACAATCTACTTCTACAGATAATGGACTACGCCATAATCTCTGATAATAAAGGCAGGAAAGTAGATTTCAGAAATGCCATAATAATCATGACATCCAACGCTGGTGCCCGCTATGCAAACAAGGCTTCAGTAGGATATGAAAAGAAGGTAAATGCAGGTGCAGCCATGGCCAAGGAAGTCAAGAAGGTATTTGCACCTGAATTCATAAACAGGCTGTCTTCTGTCGTTGTATTCAACGACATGGACAGGCACATGGCGGGACTGGTCCTCAAGGCAAAGCTGAACAAGCTTCAGGAAAGGCTGGACGCTCAGAAGGTAAGACTGGATATAAGCAAGGAGACATTTGAGAAGCTCCTTGACGAAGGATATTCCCCAGAGTATGGAGCGCGCGAGATCGAACGTATCGTGAACAAGAGGATCACCCCTGCACTGATGCGCGAAATACTGTTTGGCAAGCATAAGGACGGATTTACATTCAGCATATGATTTTCAACCTGGACAATACAGAAGAGTTCCCGGACCCACGTCTTGGAAGTCCAGACGGCCTGTACGCCGTCGGAGGCAGGATTACAGCCGAAAGGCTCATAAAAGCATATCCTATGGGGATATTTCCTTACTATGCATTCAGAGATGACGTGATACAATGGTGGGCTCCACACAGACGTTTCGTCATATTCCCGGAGGAGATCCATATCTCCCATTCTATGAAAACCGTATTGAAAAAGGGAGAGTTCCAATGCTCCATCAACGAAGATTTCGAGGGAGTCATCAGAGGATGCGGAATGGTGGACGGAAGGATGGAGGAATACGGAGCATGGCTCGGTCCGGAACTGATGGAAGTGTGGATGGAACTCAACAGAAGAGGATATGCCAAAAGCGTGGAAGTATGGGACAAGGATGATTTCCTGGTAGGAGGTCTGTATGGATTTGTCCATGGTGGGGTCTTCATTGGGGACAGCATGTTTTCACTTGTCGAAAACGCATCCAAGACAGCGCTGATACACCTTGCACGTCACATGCAGATACAAGGCGGACAATTCATTGATTGTCAACTGGAAACGCAACATTTAAAATCCATGGGAGCAAGGTATATAGACTACGACACTTACTTGAAGGCCACTCAGAACTCCTCACCTATAAACTGGTAATTCAACACATAAACATATGGGAAAACGTAAAATCGGCCTGCTGCCGAAAATTCTTATAGCGATAGCACTCGGTATCGGAGCAGGACTTGGTCTGGAATGGATCCATGATTCATTCAGCAGTACATGGATATCTCCAGTCGCTGAAATTACAGCAAGAGTATTCGTTACAATCAACGGAATCTTCAGCCAGTTTCTCGGCTTCGCCATTCCTCTGATCATAGTCGGACTGGTTACAACAGCTATTGCAGACATTGGAAACAAAGCCGGAAAAATGCTGCTTATCACAGTGCTCATTGCCTATGGATCTACTATTCTGGCAGGTTTCATATCCTACTTCACAGGCGCTGCATTTTTCCCGGGAATGATAAATACAGGAGCTGGAATGCAGAACCTGGCAGATACTGAGGCGTTGGCCCCGTTCTTCACTGTCAACATCCCGCCTCTGATGGGAGTCATGACAGCGCTGGTGCTATCCTTCACCCTTGGACTTGGACTCGCCTCAACTCAGAACGAGACACTTATGAAAGCCACTCATGGTTTTGAAGAAATAGTTGTAAAGACCATCAAGGTAGCCATAATACCGCTGCTCCCGCTCTATATATTCGGTATTTTCCTTGATATGGCATATGTAGGAAAGGTATTCGGAATACTAAGCGTATTCATCAAGATCATCGGAATCATCTTCGCTATCCATATCGGCATACTCATCCTGCAGTTTTCCATCGCAGGAATCATCGCCAGGAAAAACCCGTTCCGTCTTCTTTGGAACATGCTTCCGGCATACTTCACCGCACTTGGAACACAGTCTTCTGCCGCAACAATCCCGGTAACGTTGGAGCAGACACGTAAGAACGGAGTGTCAGAGGACGTTGCAGGATTCACAGTTCCCCTTTGTGCAACCATACATATGTCCGGAAGTACGCTGAAGATAGTAGCGTGTGCGCTGGCATTGATGATAATGCAGGGAATGCCTTATTCTTTCGGTATGTTTGCAGGATTCATCTGCATGCTGGGCATCACGATGGTTGCAGCTCCGGGCGTGCCCGGAGGAGCGATAATGGCTGCCCTCGGACTACTTTCAAGCATGCTTGGATTTGACGCAGAGGCACAGGGACTGATGATTGCTCTATATATAGCGATGGACAGTTTCGGCACCGCCTGCAACGTTACAGGAGACGGAGCGATAGCTGTCATCATAAACCGTATAACTACCGGCGGGAAAACAGAATAGTCTGATTTACATCAGCTTATATATCTCAGAAACCTTACAGAATCCGCGGCGCATGAAATATTCGTGTGCCGCGTGGTTTTTTAGTCCTGACTCAAGGTATATGTCCTTGATACCTTTGGAACGCAACCATGCGATTGCCTTTTCCAGCATGGCTGTTCCTACTCCAGCAGTACGGCTGCCTTCCTTCACAAGCACGTCACATACCATTCCGAACGGATCGGCCCCGTCCTCCATGATTTCTACAACGCAGAAACCGCAGATTTCACCTGTTGCAGGCAATACCGCCTTATAGACGGCAGCAGTATCCTCATCAGTGACGTTGCCATGGATATATTTCATCCACGCCTCACGCGCAGAAGGTGCGACCTCAGTAATGAACTGGCCGTCTTCAAAACGGCCCAAACCTACTCCCATCTGGATTTCCCCGTGTGAAATATATTCTGAATGGGCAGAAATATGGTCGAGAAAAATATCACATAAGGCAGACTCATCTTTTACGGTTGCCTTGAGTATTTCAAAATCTGACATATCAATAATCTTTCAGGAATTGGTACAACTTCTTCAAACCAGACTTCATCAGAATCAGAAGTGCGAATATCGTGACTGCGGCAACTATCGTCACCAGCCATGCAGACAATCCGCCGGAATTCAGGCCGAAATAGCTCAGGAACGGCATTTCAGAATTCTGGAACAGGAGTTCAAATGTGGATGCCACAGATATTATCGCCAATATGATGTTGAGGAAAGCATCTGCCTTCATCGCCTTGTAGTCACTGAGATTTTCCAGACTGCTGTCCACCATCTGCCTTATCTCATGGAACTCGGCCATATCCTCTTCCAGCTTCAGGCGCTTTGTCGTCCTGTCGAACATCACTATATGAGAAGCGAACTTGCTATATTTGACCACATCCAGTTGAAGCATCATCCTCGAAAGCCTCATACTGAGTTCGGCATTCTTTCCGATCAGTTCCTCGGCAGAAGAATCCTTGGCGTCCAAGGTGACCTGGATAAGCTGGTCCTTGGCCAGGCCGATCCTGTATTTCTTCGCGAGAACCATCTGCAGGATCATGAGATATTCCGGCCATGAGACATGATATTTTGCTCTTTCCTTCAGATGTTCTGTCCAATCCACACCTGTCTTTATTTCACCGTTGTCATCCACAGGGGCATCACTTCCCCTTCGTCCGTATGTGCCTATGACAACTGACAGGTTGCTTCCGGCAAGAACCAGATCGTCTGTATCTATTGCTATATTTTCGCCGCACACCTCATCATATGATCTGGAATCTCTGTATGGCCATTCCCCCGGATACAGGGTCATCAATCCGATCAGTTCAGGCTTATGATAGTCACGTATATGATCTACCACCTGAGCTTCCGACAATCCGCCGACATCTCCCGGCATCTTCTTGAAAAGATCCTTTCCATCCTTGCCGACATGACGCAGATTTTCCCAGATGTCGACCATAGCGTAATGCATGTCATGCCTTACGTTGATTTCATGGTTCGCACGGTATTTCATGTAATGCCTGCGCTCGGTCTTGTCCAAGTCATCGGCAAGTGCTGTACAGTTTTCGTAGATGAACTTCTTATATATGGTGCAGATTTCATCGAATGTACGGCCTTTGCCACCAAGAACCAGGTTGTTCCTATGCGTTCCAAGAGGCTCTCCCTCATCGCTGAACCAGAAATCGTCTATTCTCATTTCTGTTTCGAGATTGATATCAGTCTGTGTAACAGCCTGACCCTCAGTCTCTTTATCAGTACTCCAATACTCTGCACCGAGATATGTGGAAAGAAGTGCTATTATATGGTCTGTAGTCGCATCTGTAGGATCTGACGTTTCAGATTCGGTCACCGCAGCAGCCCTGCCATCGAAAAGGAAACGGTAGGTCATTGAAACTGTATGTCCGAAGAAAAGGGACATCTCAACGCTGACATGTCCTGAAAGAACCACATCATCAGCACCTTCTTCCTCGGCCGGAACAGGTAGACTGAAGCTGAAGCCACGGAGTGCGAAGCGATATACATCGTCCTGGGAGAAAAGTTTGACGGGAACTGTATCGGAACCAGGCTTATTCTTCAGTTCATATATGTGCGGGGCCAGCTTCCTCTTATATTTTGACACGATAGGAGAAGCCGCTCCCCGACGCACAAATATCTGATGTTCAATATGTCTGTCCCTGTATACCATAGGCTTCCCTGCCTCGGAAGCCCTCATGTTGGAAGGGTTGTGGGTATATTCCTCAGGGACACAGAACTGCAGGTTGTGATGGATGGAAAAAGTCTGTATGAAGACTACAGAAAAACCTGGGTACGACAGCCCGTGACCATCCCTGGAGCAACAGTAATTATAATCTGCCATTTCAATTCAGTTTAAAAGCAACGCAAATTTAACAAATAATTGATAAAAAGTTATACCTTTGTCTTTAATAACCTATTAAACCCTGAACCAAAATGGAACATACCAGCCCACTGGATTCACTGAATCTTGCTGACAGTCTGAATGTTGCAGACACTCTGAATAAAGTAGAACTTACCGGACTTGCAAAAGCTTGGGACACGATCGACAAAGTGAATGTCACAGTCGGTGATCCGCTTCTTCTCAATATCGCTATCGCACTTGTGATGTTCGGAGTGGCATTGGGCATCAAGCCGCGTACGTTTGTCGACATTGTAAAGAATCCTAAATCCATACTGACCGGCATCCTCTGTCAGATCATCCTGCTTCCGGCTCTTACCCTGCTTCTGATTATGGCATGCGGCGATCTGCTCAGCCCTATGATTGCCTTAGGAATGATTCTCGTGGCATCTTGTCCTGGAGGAAATGTTTCCAATTTCATCACATCGCTTTCGCGTGGAAATACTGAACTGTCAGTATCACTGACCGCATTCAATTCCGCAGTCTGCATCATTACCACTCCTTTCAACTTCGCATTCTGGGGTAAACTCTACCTGAACTATTTCGGCAACCGCCATATCGGAGTACTCCCGGAACTGCACATTCCTTTTGATGAGATTCTCGTAAGCATTCTGGTGATTCTTGGAATTCCTCTTGTTCTGGGTGTTCTTTGCGCACAGTATCTGCCAAAGGTTGCGAACGCACTGAAAAAGCCGCTCCAATACCTCTCAATCGCAGTTTTCATGGCCATGGTGGTCATTATATTGGCAAGCAACTGGGGCGCTTTCAAAATAGCTATCAAATACATCTTCCTGGTGGTATTCTTTCATAACCTTCTGGCCCTCGGCATCGGATATTTCACAAGTACCGCATTCAAACTTCCGTACAAGGACCGCAGGACAGTCACCATCGAGACAGGTATCCAGAACTCCGGCCTTGGACTGATCCTTCTTCTCAACCCTAAGATCTTCCCTGATGCCGGTGTATGGGCTGCTAATGGAGGTATGCTCGTCATCGCAGCATGGTGGGGTGTATGGCACATCATTTCCGGCCTTACCTTGGCATCACTTTGGAGATGGAAAGGAAGAAAAGAAGCTAACGAGGAATAAAGACCGCTTATGGCAAGAGAAACCATTTACCAGAACGACTGGAAATACAATATCCTCAAGCCGTGGGTAGACTGGAACACAAAGACCAGCTACAGAAAAACACAGGTTCAAGGAAAAGAAAACATACCGACAGACGGAGCTCTTCTGATCGCTCCCAACCACTGCAATACGCTGATGGACGCATTGGTCATCCTCAGGACCCATAAGAAGCAGAGCGTTTTCGGCGCGAGAGCGGACCTGTTCAACAAGCCGTTCATTGCCAAACTAATGTACTTTGTGCGTATCCTGCCGATGATACGCCAGAGAGACGGACTCCGAAACGTTCTGAAGAACAAGGACAATCAGGAGATCATCATTGATACCATAGAGCATGGCGTAAGGTTCTGTATGTATCCGGAAGGCACACATAGACCGAAACACTCGCTCCAGGTTCTCGGCAAAGGAGTATTCAGAGCTGCGCTCGCAGCAAATGAGAAGTTCGGAGATGAAAAGCCCGTATACATAGTTCCGGCCGGCATCGAATACGGAGACTACTTCCGCTATCGCAGCACATGTCTTGTGACATATGGTAAAGCTATTAATGTCACCGAGTTCGTCAAAAACTGCGGTCTTGAGAACGAAGCTCAGATAATGGACGCTCTCCGCAAGGAACTGACATCCCGCATGTCAGGACTCATCACATATATCCCGTTTGACGAAGATTACGAGGCAAAATGGGCTCTTACAAAGATGCTCTCGATCAGCGGCAGAAAGAGAGGTTACGGCGACTTCGGTACTTCACTTAGCGAAGAGATGCAGCGTAACAGGGATATCGTAAGCCAGATCGAAGCTGCCGTGGAGGAGAAGCCCGAGGCCATGGCAGAACTGCTGGGTGAGGTCAAGGAGTTCGAACAGAAGAGAAAGAAGAAGGGAATCTCCATATATTCCTTCAAGAAGAAATCATCACCGGTCCTTGGGGCCATCGGCAAAGGCGTCGCAGCACTTCTGGGACTTCCATATTTCCTTTACAGTGCTGTAACATGTCTGCCTATGTGGGCATTATCTTTCTTCGTCAGAGGCAAGGTAAGGGACAAAGCTTTCAGAAACACAGTAAGTTTCGGAATGAGGACAGGATTACTGCTTCTTCTCATCCCTATATACACGGCATTAGCCTTCTGCTTCGCTCCATGGTGGCTAGCACTTGCGATGCTGGTTCTATGGCTTCCGGGATACAGCTTCTTCCACGATTATCTTGAGGCATGCAGGCGCTGGTTCTCAGACATAAAGCTTCTTAAGAACAAGAAACTCCGTAAGAAATTCAAGGGCATTACAAAAGATTTCAAAAACCTATAAACCAAACCGTAATGAAAAGGACATTCATCACTGCCATTGCAGCCATGATGCTCTGCACACCGGCTCTGGCAAGCAATACAGAAAACGAGTCTGCTGAAGTTGCAACTGAAGCCAAGACTGAAAAGAAGAAAAAGAACGTCACCTATAACGAAAAAGGAGAAATCATCAAGACCGGAACCAATTTCGGTCCGCTCCCTGTGGTTGCCTTCGATGCAGACCGTGGATTCCAGTTCGGAGCTCTCCTGAACCTATATCAGTTCGGAGACGGCAGCACATATCCTAACCCTAAGTCACAGTGGTACTTCGAGGCTTCTGCATACACAAAGGAAAGTGCAATCAACAGCTACAAGTTCATCGTGAACTACGACAACAAGACTTTGATTCCAGGAGTCAGGATGTCAATCTGTACCGGATATTATAAGGATGCGGCACTTGACTTCTATGGATTCAACGGCTATCAGAGCAACTACGACATGTCGATGCTCGAGCCTACCTTCCATTTCGCTGATGACAAGTCCGGCGAAAAGCTGCTGAAGAAATTTGAAGAGAAGGGTAAACTGCCTAAGGGATTCTACCGTTTCGGCCGTGACCTCGTCAAGGCTAAGATTGACTTCACAGGAGAGATTCTGAAGAATTTCTACTGGGAGGCAGGCTACAACTTCTCATGGACAAAGGCCCAGTCATTCGTGCCGAAAGGCTATGCAGTGCTGGATAATGCAGAAGTGCTTCTTGATCCTGAAACAGCTGCAATGTACATCCCGGGAGGCACTACCCTCTTCGACCTCTACAAGGAATGGGGAATAATCCCTGAGGACGAAATCAACGGAGGTATCACATCGTCGATCAGACTCGGTCTCATGTATGACAGCAGAAACGTCGAGAATAACCCGACCAAGGGTATCTGGGCTGAAGCTCACGTAATTGCAGCCCCTAAGTGGCTCGGAACGACTCATGAACATTACAGATACTGCGCGACATTCAGACATTACGTACCTGTAGTTCAGGACAAGCTCACATTTGCATACAGAATAGGTTATCAGGGAACATTCGGCGACAACGCCCCTTGGTACTCTCTCCCTTTCTATACCAACATGGGAGTCAAGGCTGACAATGACGGATTCGGAGGTTATCGTACCGTAAGAGGTCTCATGCTCAACAGAGTGCAGGGTCTTGACGTAGGATTCTACAATGCTGAATTCCGATGGAAATTCATTGATTTCAAGCTTTGGAAACAGAACATAGCATTTGCTTTGAGCGCATTCTGTGATGGTGCACACGTATTCAGAGGATATGACATGAACTTCAGCGACGCAGCAAAGCAGAGAATGATCGAGAACGCAGACAACGCCATTGTAGGAGCTGCTAAAGTCATTCAGTATGAAGAACTTTACAAGAAGTTTGTCTTTGACCGCAAGGACGGCTTCCATGGCGCTGCAGGTGCCGGTCTTCGTTTCATCATGAACCAGAACTTCATCGTGGCATTCGAATATGCACGCTGCTTCAACAAGCAGGACGGAAACGGAGCATTCTACATCAATACCGGATTCCTGTTCTAAGGAGCAAATGAGACTTGCTTAGTCTCCGAAAAAATACTAAATTAGCAGGCTGTTTGGGCATATCGTCCGGACAGCCTTTAATTCAACCTAGAAATCACTGGATATTATGCACATCGGAATAGCAGGAAACATAGGCTGCGGCAAGACCACCCTCACCCGCATGCTTGCCGAGCACTATGGCTGGACTCCTAAATATGAGGCAGTTACCTATAACCCATATCTGGAAGACTATTATAAGGACATTGAAAGATGGTCTTATAATCTGGAGACCTATTTCCTGGCGCAGCGATTCCAGGACCTGCTGGATATCGCCAAGTCAGACGATGTGATAGTCCAGGACAGGACCATTCTTGAGGGTGTGCACATCTTCGTAGCCAACAACAAAGCCATGGGCAATCTTTCCGACCGTGACTTTGACACATACATGCAGCTATTCAACCTGATGATGTCAATGGTAAGGGAGCCAGACCTTCTGATCTATCTAAAGACATCCGTCCCCACTCTTGTTTCCCAGATTCAGAAAAGAGGACGTGACTATGAAAAGAGCATCAGCATCGAATACCTCAGCAACCTCAACGAGAGATACGAGGCCTGGATTGCAGACTATAAAGGAAAAGTGCTGATAATCGAAGCCGACGATCTGGACTATGAACACCGTCCGGAAGACTTCGCACTGATCACAGACAAAATCGACGCACAGCTGTTCGGATTATTCTGATCCTACAGCATTTCAGACAGACTGCCATAAAATTTCTTGCTCACCGGAATATCTCTTACGTCCGGTGCGTCGAGTTCCGCATATACTCCCAGTTCCTTATCCTTCCTCAATACCTTGACATGTGCAGGATTGATATAAAAAGACCTATGACAGCGTACGAGGCCGTTTGACAGGCACAGTTCATCGATTGATCTCATGGAGTTCCGGAGCACGAAAGACTTTACGCGCCCATTGTCGACATAGAAGATATTTACATAATTCTCTTCTGCCCCTATATATAATACGGTATCTGCTGTAACAACAAGCTTGAGATTGTGGCTTACATCATAAAAGCGCATACGCTTGAGTCCTTCTGTCTTTGTGGCGTCAGAACCGAAATCATAGATTCTGATGCTTAGGGCAAGAATGGCATATGGGATTGCAAGTGTAAAAAGCACGATTTCAAGCAACCGGGAGAAAAGATCAAGATACGGGATAGGATTGGCCATCACACGCCAAAGATACAGCGAGCAGAAGATCGAGCAGAACACGACTTCTCCAAAACACCATAAAGTATAGAGAGTATAGTTGAATTTTGCCGGCAGATAGTAATATAACAATCTTGTTAGGACGACACATACAAGTATTATCGTAGACATCATCGTAACATGAACGCCGAACCAGGCGCTTCCAAGCAGCGGATTTATATTGAAAGGACGATATATCAGCAGGAATGCGAAAAAGAAAAGAGGCAGCACGATCATATGAAGGAGCTGCGGCATAAAGCGTCTGAAAAGTCTGGAAACAGAGTTCATTTTTAGTCACAAAATTGATGTGACAAAGATAAGAAGAATATTTTTTAGTCACAAATAATCGATTTTAGTCACAAAAACATGCATATTATCACATTTTAGTCACCATAATCAATTAAAATTCCATATACAGAGACAAGAGCATACCTTTGTGGCAGAAATGGTAAAAGAAACAACCGATTTCCAAGTTAAAGTACACATTGAAAAGGGCTGCCGTGAGGTCGCCCTTTTTCGGTTATAAAGCTTTACGGAAGAAATTGCGACACATCTCCGGGGTAATATCATAATAAGAACAGGCCGTCGGATGATGTACATGATCGGTTTCAGTCAGATCACAGACATAAAGACGGTCAATCAGAGAAAGATACATCTTCGAATATCTGACATCCAGATGACGCTGCAGGTCACATGTATAATCCATGACCAGAAGCACATCCTCATAAGAAAGGTCGTCCTTGCAGAACACATACAACCCATATTCATGGAAGTCACCATAGAATCCGGATGCAACCTTCCCTACTTTACTTTCTATTATACGCCTGAGAGGCTGGGCCAGACGCCAATAATCATATTCAAGTGCACCTACATACTTTCCATCCTGCAGACCATAGCCATATCCGCTGCTTATGATCTGTCCCATTTCCTCACGGTCTTCCGGGAGTCCTGCCATTTCCTTAAGGAGCTGTATCGCCACATCCTTGCTTGACTCCATAGCCCTGGTCACCTCTATTCCCAGGCTGCGGTCAGGCATCTGCAGATCCGGACGGTCCTCATTGATCAGAGTGGAGTACTCCTTCCCTAGGATGGTCTCAAGGGTAATCTGGGCATAACGCTCAAAAAAGCATGTATCGAACTTCCTTCCTGCCATAACGTATGATTATTTCCAGATGAAATGACTATTGATGGATTCGCCTCCATCCACTACTATCGACTGGCCTGTACAGAAAGTATTTACAACTGTAAGAAAATATGACCAGTCAGCTATTTCTTCGGCAGTCGCCCACCTGCGCAAAGGCGTCTGTTCCATGATCTGTTCCCACAACTCAGGGTCATTGACAACGCAATCATTCAGAGGCGTATATACTCCACCTGGATCAAGACTGTTGCATGTCGCGCCGAATTGAGCGACGCGAAGAGCGACATTTTTCGTATATGCGACCACACCCCCTTTGCTGGCGCAATATTCAGGAAATTCAGAGCCGGTATGCGCACTGGCAGAGCCTATATTCAGAATAGAACGGATATCAGCCTGCACACCAAACTTTTCAGTAATATGGATCAATGCCTTCAGATTGGTATCGATATCAGCCTCATTCTGAGTGCCGGCATTATTTATCAGGATATTAACACCCTCAACGGCAGGAAGGCTCTCATAATCACGGACATCGCAAACAAAATGCTGATATCGATCAGATGAAAGAGCAGAGGGATGCCTGTCTATCCCGACAACGGTATGCCCTTCATTCAAGAACTTTTCCGCAATGGCTCTTCCTATACCCTGAGATGTTCCTGTAACAAGTATCTTCATAGTCCAAACGCTTTACGGGTCGAAGATAATAAAAAAATGCCGCTCCTTCGCAGGAACGGCATTATAAATTCTAATCTGGTTCAGATTACTTTGCGATAACGCGAGCCATCTCGAGAACCTTGTTTGAGTAACCCCACTCGTTGTCATACCATGAAACAACCTTAGCGAAGTTAGCATCGAGGCTGATACCTGCCTTAGCGTCGAAGATTGAAGTGTTAGCGCAACCGCGGAAGTCAGTTGAAACAACTGCGTCCTCAGTGTAACCAAGGATACCCTTGAGCTCGCCGTTAGCAGCTTCCTTCATAGCAGCGCAGATCTCTGCCATTGTAGCCTCCTTCTCGAGAACTACAGTAAGGTCAACAACTGAAACGTCTGAAGTAGGAACGCGGAATGCCATACCTGTAAGTTTGCCGTTAAGAACAGGAAGAACCTTACCTACTGCCTTGGCAGCACCTGTAGATGAAGGGATGATGTTCTCGAGGATACCGCGACCACCTCTCCAGTCCTTGCGTGAAGGACCGTCAACAGTCTTCTGAGTAGCTGTTGCAGCGTGAACTGTAGTCATGAGTCCCTTAACGATACCGAACTTGTCGTTGAGCACCTTAGCGATAGGAGCAAGACAGTTAGTTGTGCAAGATGCGTTAGAGATGATGTCCTGACCAGCGTAAGTCTCGTGGTTAACACCGTAAACGAACATTGGAGTAGCGTCCTTTGAAGGAGCAGACATAAT